>PLNF01000037.1 GCA_003141715.1 Bacteroidales bacterium
ATCCTTCCTGACTGCCTGTGCCAATCCGGGGTCACCAAACACACCAACACCCAACAGGTCTTCTTGTTTCTTGCCAAAAAACTTAGCCCACATTTCGGCAGCGCCACAGGCATCCGACCGGGTGTAAATATGAATGGGGGAGGCCGATTTAGCTCCAAATGCCTGAGCCCATGTTGTATATCTCCCTGTTATCCAGATATTATTTGCCGCATCTTTCTTTAATCCCTTTGTCATAATGTCGTTAAGTGCAGGATTTGACTCATTAACTACTGCTACTACCGCATCTTTTGTAACAGCAATCGGGAAAGCTCCTTTTTTCAGCTCTTCAGGGTATATCTCCCTCGATACCATACCTATTTCGACCATTCCGTTAAGAGCATCTGAAATACCCTTACCTGCCCCTCCTGCGGAGATGTCAAACCGTACTCCGGGATTTATTTTTTTGTATTCATCAGCCCATCTTATCACCATCGGGTATAGTGCAAAAGCACCAGAAATACTTATCTGACCTGAATGCTTTTCCTGACTGTAAGATTTTGGAACTGCCAATGAGGAAAAAAGGAGAGCAATTATTAAAAAGGATCTAATTATTATTTTCATTTTATATTTTTAAAATTTTCAGAAACCAATCTGGTATTGGACAGAAAGAAAATTATTCTTTACTGCAGTTCCCTCTTCCTGCCGGATAGTATAAAATGCCTGTAGACGAGACCAATTGTTAAAATTGTAATTGGCGCCAAATACATAGTTTGTTGAAATGTTATCAGGCGTGAATGTATTTTGATCGTACACATCATATTTACCGAGGACCTGAAGTTTCTGAGGAATTATAAAATAGCCGGTTTGCACATACCAACCCGCTCTGTTGGTCTTACCATCTTTCCCGGCGATATATTCGCCTTTTAAAGAAAAGCGGGTCGTGATATAGCTGAATTCACATCCAATTCTGTTACGGGTCTGACTTTTACCGGGTACATCCGGTTTAATAGCCTTATCCCATCCTTTGTAAAATCCTCCGCCAAATGAAAGTCCTTTGATTGGTGTGAAAATCAAACGTCCGACTAAATCTTTAGCATTATTTGCAGTGTCGGCAACATTTATTCCGGAACCATTAAAGATTCCTAAACGATATTCAATGACAGGCATATCTTTGATTTTTAAGAATGATCCGCCAACCTGTATGCCGATGTCGCGACCGTTCTGGTTTCCTATTACATCTTTGCTTCGTGCGACAAGAGCCTCAACGACCTGTGAACGGTCAATCATTTCAAGCTTATTTGAAGATGTCAGATTCTCCATTGAAAAAGGAATTTTAAATTGACCGGCTGTAATTGAAAAGTAGTCGGCCAGCTTTATCTCGCCGTATGCATCAATCATTTTTGGTTTATCGACTAGATCAGCCTGCAGTCTATATGAGAAAATTGGAGTGACAAAACCCTTAAGATCGATTCTCGCACGGCGAATGTCAAAACAATTATGTTTTCCCGACTCCTGAAAAGCCTGGTATCTGATTTGAGAGTATCCCGTAAGTTGCATCTGCCTGGCTGCAGTAATAAAAAATGATTTACGTGAAGCATCTGTCTGCTGTTGCCCTAAAGCTGCTTCAGCTCTTATTGAATCAGCCTGGGATTGACTAATCGTTTTATTTAAGATCAGAAGGTTAAGGATATCATTTGTAGATTGTGAAAATGATTCTGCAACAATTAACAGGAAAAACGAAAGTGAAAGGATAAGTTTCATAATGTCTACCGATTTTATGAACAAATGTAATGTTCTTTATGATGGTTATAATTGGCATAAAAACCACAATTGATTAGGTATTAATACTTAACTTTATCCAAAATAGTCCTGCACAAAGATGATATTGTCAAAAAAGACCCGGTATGCAATTGTAGCTCTGGCGAGATTAGCCCGGGAATATGGTAAAGGACCAATACAGATCCGCGAAATAGCTGAGGGAGAAAAGATACCACAGAGTTTTCTTGAAAATATTCTGCTCGATTTAAAAAAAATTGGTATCCTGGGTAGTAATCTGGGAAAAGCGGGTGGATATTATTTATTAAAAAGGCCGGAAGATGTAACCCTTGCTGATGTTGTTCGTCATTTTGAGGGTACGATCTCATTGATGTACTGTGTTTCAGAAAATTCTTACCGTCCTTGCGAATTCTGTAAGGATGAAACCACATGCCAGATACGAAAAGTATTTAAAGAAATACGCGATACTACCTTTGGCATTTTGACCAAAACAACTCTGAAAGAACTGATAAAGACTTAAAAGGCAGCTATCAGTCACTAAGACTTCAAGACTTCAAGACACCTCCTTCGCTAAAGCTTCGGAGGGCAAAGCCGCATGACTGCACGACTGCAAGACATTCAGACAATTTTTCTGACTTCTTCCTCGCCAATCTCTGAAATCCTTATTAGAAGTGCTTTCAGATCATCCTCTGAAGTAACCGGATTAATTACTGTAAGCCTTAACCAGATTTTCTCATCGAGTTCCGTCTGGACAATATAAAAGGAACCCTCTTTTATAATCCTGCTCCTGATTTCAGAGTTTATCTGATTAAGAGCCAGGTCATTATATCCTTCAGGCGAAAACCTGAAGCATATAATATTACTCTCCGGTTCTGTTGCAAGCTGGAGTTTGTCGTCAGATTTGATTATAAGTGAAAAAGTGGCTGCCAGATCGTACCTGCTGTCGATATAATTCCTGTAGTAACTGTTACCGTAATATTTCAAGGCAGTATAGGCAATGATTCCCAATGCGCTTTTGGTGCACTCAATGGTCCTGATGGCGCTGTTATACCAGATATTTTTTTGTGATTTTTGAAACAAATATGATGCTTTCTGGGCAAAAGTCTCAAATGATCTCTCTCCATTCCTGAACATAACCAGTGTGTTAAGCGCCGGGACAAGAAGCATCTTATGGAAATCAATCACTACCGAATCGGCTCTTTCTATGCCCTTTACCCTATACTTGTATTTTTCAGAGAAAAGCACACCCATACCGTGTGCCCCGTCAACATGCATCCATTAATCATGTTTTTCACAGAAATCGGCTATAGCTTCCAGATCATCATAAGAACCTGTTGCCGTGGAACATGAACTGGCAACTACTGAAATAATCCGGATACCTTTTTTCTCAGCCACAGTTTTTATTTCTTCCAACAGATCGGTTCTCATCCGGAAATGTCTGTCAACCGGCACTTTGACAATAGATTCCTCACCCAGACCCATAATTTTAACATTTCTGCCGACACTGTAATGGGCCTGTTCTGATATCATATACCCGGGTCTTTTGATTTCCTTTACACCATCTTCCCATATATTGTAATCTGTCTTTACCTGCCTGGCTGCCAGCATTGCTGTGAGATTTCCTGCAGTACCGCCATGAGTAAATATGCCATCGCATCCGGTCGGATATCCGATAAGTGATCCAAACCTATTGATCACATTTCTTTCCATTGCCATATTTACCGGCCCCATCTCGTAAATCGCGGCGCCATTGTTAAGCAGAGTTGTACAGAACTGAACAAGCACTGCGGCAGGTAGGGGAGATGTGACCTGGTGACCGATATAATGCGGATGGTGTATATGTATTGAATTATCAATAATCCTTTTAACAAAGGCATCCAGTGACTCTTTCTCCCCGCCGGCTGAATCGAATGAAAAAAATCCACGAGACGGTCGGGATCACTCCATGGCAACACGGCCATTTCCTTTCCGGATAAAGCATCCTTGAGATAGTCTGATAACCTGTCTACAAGAATATGCCCTTCTTTTCTGAAATACTCAGGATTGAAGGGTGATGGTATTATTGATTTATTTTTAATCATATTCAGTTTAATATGTTTATATATTCATACCCCGTAGGGGATAGACAACTGTATGCTCTACGAGCAATTCAGATGCTAGTTCACTCAAGTACCATAAAATAACTGGATCCTTAGAATATTTCTCCTGTTCTGTAAAGAAATTCTTCAATTGCAGCCCATTATTCATCATAAAGTGAATAATTTCTATCACTCCGCAAAAGCCCGAGGGATTTGTACTGCCAAAACGATAGAATGGAAGCTGCTCATTATATTTGCTGAAGAAGTCATCAAGGATATTATATCTTTTTTTATGCTTCTGTACAATCTCACTATCTGATCCGAAAGTTTTAATAAAATTGCCGAATCTTTTTTCAGCATTTTCCCTGATCAGATGACCAATTTTTTCAGGATCAATTCCTCTGGTCAGATAAATTTCTGAGTACCTGAATATTCCGATTAATCCAAAGGCATCAAGATCATCAGCAACTGATAGAATTGCCAGTAATTCATTTATGGATGTGTTGCCGGCATAATCTTTATTATCATGATTTTCTATGGCTTCCAGGACATCCTGCCAATCATTTTGCGGAAGATTATTTTTGACTAAAAATTGGGAGCATAAATCTCTGCTGTGTTTTCCATGCCTGACACCCGGATCAACTGACATACCGATATCATGCAGATAACTTGCAATTATTAGTTCAGAAGCGAGTCGTGAGATTTGAACAGAGTTCTTTAAAGGAATCAGTTTAAGCATCTCCTTTGAATAGTTCCATACTCTCCTGTGATGATCAATTCCATGTGAAGAGAGAAATTTTTCATTAAAGACAGAGATGAAAAAATCTTCAAGGATCTGTTTAAACTGTTTTTCCGCAGATTCTATTGTTCCCGTAAGATTCATAATAAATAAAAAAAAGCAAAAGACAGAGCCTTTTGCTTTTGAACAGGCTGTCAGATAATGAATTAGTAGTTGATCATTTTCTGTGCCAGATCAAGTATGGTCGTATCGTCAATAGTAACTATACCACCATCCGGTCCCTGTTCAAAATGAATTCCAACACTTTGGCCCTTGTCAAAATTTCTCCCTCCGAAGTAGTTTCTAACTGTCTCTTCATTCAAATCCAGTTTTTCTGCAATCTGTCTCATACTACCGGAGGGCAACTGGTCTTTTATCTTCCGGAGTTCGTTAAAAGTGATTGTTTTAGCCATGATATTTTTGCTTAGTTTATCAATTTAGTTGTTTGAATCGCATCAAGCCCCAAAGTTAAACATTAAATAGACAACTTGAATAACATTTTTACAAATTTGAAACATCCCTGATTATATAAACATTATATTCCTCAGGTGTGCAAAGCCGAACTTCTTATAAAGATTAATAGGGTAATTAATTCAAAGTTTCCCCATCAATTCAAGAAATAACTTAAGTCCTGTTTTCTTCTCATCATTGAAATTAAAATCAATATTTTCTATAAGGTAAGTCCTGAGAATTTCACCGGTGATTGTTCCTGCTTGTCCAAATTTATCTACCACAGCATCAATATTATTTACTCCCAGCGCCAAAGCTTTGTTAAATTCTTTAATAAAGACATTATCAAGTTGCTTATTGGATGCCCAACATGCGAAAACAAATGGAAGTCCGGAGAATTCCTTCCATTCATTTGCCAGATCAATTTGATACCTGAAGCTGTTTTCAAATTCAAAACACTGATCACCTATTAGTACCACAGCTTCATCGTGACCTATATTCCGGAAATCAAATGCTTTTGATGTATTGATCCACCTGAATTCTCTTTTCCAACTGTTTTTTGCCAGTACTTTTGTGAGGTTAACTGATGACAGAGAGCGATAATCGAGGCATATATTTCTTATTTTTTTAAATGGACAATTGCTTAATAGCATAACAGTTCTGACATTCCCGCAGGCACCAATGCAATAATCACTAATTATATGATGTTCCTTAACCAAAGGAAGAGCGGCTACCGGAATAAGGCCGATATCAACTCTTCCATCAATCAGTTTTGCAGCGCAATCAGCCGGATGGTCAGTTTCGAGGATTACCTTCTTTTCAAATCCGCTTTCTATCAATCCATAAATAAATGGATACGTGTTTGCATATTTAACGGCTGAAATTCTGATTTTATTCATACCCTTTTTTTTACAACATCTAAAATAGTACTTTTGTACATATACTTATAACAAGTGAAACTCCAATCTGACAAATAATGGAATTAAATTTTCTTACTGCCATATCTCCCATTGACGGAAGATACAGACAAAAAGTTGATGAACTAGACCTGTATTTTTCTGAATTCGGGTTGATCAGATATCGTCTCATGGTGGAAATAGAATATTTCATTGCCCTGTGCGATATCCCTCTTCCTCAACTACTTGATTTTAAAAAGGATAATTTCAAAGTTTTAAGGTCGATTTATGAAGACTTTGACTTAACAGATGCTGAAAAAATCAAAGAAAGAGAGAAAATCACAAATCATGATATAAAAGCGATCGAATATTATCTGAAAGAAAGGTTTTTCCAGTCTGGTTGGGGAAAGTGGAGCGAATTTATTCATTTTGGACTGACCTCTCAGGATATAAACAATACTGCTATACCCTTATCCATTAAAGATGCACTGATAGATGTTTATTTCCCTGTTCTTTACGAGTTGAGAGAAACTCTGGCTACCTTTGCCGATGAGTGGAAGGATATTCCGATGCTTGCAAGGACACATGGTCAACCGGCAACTCCTACCAGGCTGGGAAAAGAAATTGAGGTTTTTATTTCGAGGATTGACGGACAAACAAAATACTTCGGACAAATTCCATATTCAGCCAAGTTCGGTGGTGCTACAGGCAATTTTAATGCCCATAAAGTTGCTTATCCTGACATAGACTGGCTCTCCTTTGCAAATAACTTTGTGAATGAAGAACTGGGACTCGAACGCTCCCAACCAACAACGCAGATCGAACATTATGATAATCTTGCTGCATTATTTGATAATATGAGAAGGATAAATGTTATACTGATTGATATGGCCCGTGATTTCTGGTTATATATTTCAATCGATTATTTCAGACAAAAAATAAAAAAGGGGGAGATCGGATCCTCAGCTATGCCTCATAAAGTGAATCCTATCGATTTTGAGAACGGTGAAGGTAATCTTGGATATGCAAATGCAATTTTTGAACATTTTTCCATGAAGTTGCCAATATCCAGACTTCAGCGCGACCTGACGGATTCCACGGTCTTAAGGAATATCGGCGTACCGATTGGTCATTCGTTAATAGCTTTTAATTCTTTGTTGAAAGGTCTTAATAAACTGATTGTAAATACTGACAAGATAAACAGCGATCTGGAAAGTAACTGGGTGGTTGTGGCAGAAGCTATCCAGACAATACTTCGAAGAGAGGGTTATCCAAATCCATATGAAGCACTTCTCGATCTCACACGTACTAATCAGAAAATAACTTCTGAATCAATATCGAACTTTATTGAAAACCTGGACCTTAACGATAACGTTAAAGCCGAACTTAAGGCAATCACTCCATTCAATTACACAGGTTTTTAATCAAATAAAGGATAAATGAAGAATATCAGATTGCTGCTTAAATATTTTGCACCTTACAAATGGTCAGCAGTTAAAAATATCATTTACAATATTTTAAGTGCATTATTTGCACTTCTTACTTTTACATTGGTAAAACCTTTTTTAACGGTACTCTTCAGTGGTCAAGTGGCAGTAGCAAACCCCGGTCCATTTCAGTTAAATTCGGAATACATAGGAACTTTTAGCAAATACTATCTTTCAGTTTTTATTGAAAAAAACGGACAGTCGGGAGCGTTGATGTTAGTAGTGCTAATAGTGCTAGGTGCCAGCCTGTTTAAAAACGGTTTCATTTTTCTGGCCAACAATTGCATGGCATTTATCAGATCAAGTACAGTCCGCGACCTTCGGAAAAAACTTTATCACAAGATCCTCAGACTGCCTCTGTCATTCTTTACCGATGCAAGGAAAGGTGATGTTATGACCAGAATATCGAATGATGTCCAGGAAGTTGAGATTTCTGTAATGTCTTCACTTACAATGATGTTCAGAGATCCAATCTTGATTCTGGTATTTGTTATCTATCTTTTTATATCCAGTTACGAGTTAAGCCTGTTCGCCCTTGTTCTTCTTCCTGTAAGCGGCTGGCTGATTGGACGTGCAAGCCGTACCTTAAGATCATCTTCATTCGTCGGACAACAAAATCTTGGACGGATTCTTACCGTTGTGGAAGAGACACTTACAGGTCTCAGGATAGTCAAAGGTTTCAATGCAGAAGAAAAAATGAAGGCTCAATTTTCGGAGTCAAATGAGAGATATGCAAAAGTTTTCAGGAGGGTAATCCGAAAAGCCTACCTTGCTTCACCTCTGAGCGAATTTCTTTCAACAATAGTTATTATGATTATCCTTTATGTCGGGGGAAACCTTGTTCTACATGGATCGGATAATATGACACCAGCTAATCTTATTGTCTATCTGGTCGTCTTTTCCCAGATAATCCAGCCTGCAAAGAACATTACCACTGCATATTTTGCTATTCAGAAAGGGATGGCTTCAATCGACAGAATCGATCAGATACTCGATGCTGAAGAAACAATAACTGAGAAAGAAAATGCGGTCGCTATCAGCGAATTTAATGATTCAGTTGAGTTTAAAGGAGTATGGTATGCATATAACAACGAGCCTGTACTCAGGGATATTAACCTGAAAATAAAAAAAGGGCAGACTGTTGCAATCGTCGGCAAGTCGGGAGCCGGAAAATCAACTCTGGCAGATCTGCTTCCAAGGTTTATGGACTGTGATCAGGGAAGTATTCTGGTTGACGGTGTTGATATACGAGATCTGAAGATTAAGGACCTTAGGTACCTTATGGGAATTGTAAGCCAACAACCTATCCTGTTTAATACTTCGTTCAAAGAGAATATAGCTTTCGGAGTAAAAACAGCTGAGATGGAAAAAGTTGAATCTGCCGCCAGAATCGCCAATGCACACGAGTTCATAATGGAGACTGAACAAGGTTATGAAAACACTGTAGGAGAATCCGGAAATAAACTCAGTGGCGGACAAAGGCAAAGAATAAGCATTGCAAGAGCCATCATGGCTAATCCCCCAATACTGATTCTCGATGAAGCAACCTCTGCTCTCGATACAGAATCGGAAAGACTTGTTCAGGATGCAATACTTAAACTGATGAAAAACAGAACTTCGGTGGTAATTGCCCACAGGCTTTCAACAATACAAAATGCTGATTTAATTGTTGTTCTTGATGAAGGAATGATTGTCGAGACAGGTACGCATACTGAACTGATGACAAAAATGGATGGATTTTACAGGAAATTGCACAGTTTTCAGGCTATATAAAAACTTTTAACCACGGATTTCACGGAGTTACATAGTTTAAGATCGGATTAAAAACTCCTTAAAACTTCGGGTACTTGGTGGTAAATAAAAAAAATATGCGACATATTTTAAATTTAGCAGTAGTCATATTATTTATGACTTCGTTTTCTGCCCAGGCTCAGAAACCAAAACACAATTTTAAATTAGGTTCATCGGAATTCCTTCTTGACGGACAGCCTTTTCAGATAATAAGCGGTGAAATGCACCCTGCACGCATACCTGTTGAATACTGGAGACACAGGATCATGATGGCAAAAGCCATGGGTTGCAATACAATTTCAGCATATATTTTCTGGAATTATCATGAAACTGAAGATGGAGTTTTTGATTTCACATCGGGTAATCATAATCTGGCTGAATTTTTCAAAATTGTGCAGGAAGAGGGTATGTGGCTGATCCTCAGGCCTGGACCTTATGTCTGCGCTGAATGGGACCTTGGTGGAATTCCTCCATACCTGTTAAGGATACCTGATATTAAACTACGCTGTATGGATCCCCGTTACATGGCAGCTGCAGAACGATATATCGCAAAACTGGCTGAAGTGATCAAGCCATTTCTTATAACCAAAGGCGGACCATTGTTGATGTTACAGATTGAAAATGAGTATGGCAGCTACGGAAATGACAGGAATTATCTGTTACGGTTGAGAGAAGTCTGGGCTTCAAATGGTATTGATATACCCACATTCACTGGTGATGGGCCTACAACAAATATGCTGGAAGCCGGGTCTCTTCCGGGAAGTGCAGTTGGACTTGATTCCGGAAGTTCTCCAGATGACTTTGCACTTGCCAGTAAGATAAATCCGGGAGTACCTGTCTTCAGCAGCGAGACATACCCCGGCTGGCTTACTCACTGGGGTGAGAAATGGTTTAAAAAAGACACGGCAGAATTATTGAAGGAGGTGAAATTCCTTATGGACAACAAGAAGTCGTTCAATTTTTATGTCATTCATGGAGGAACCAATTTCGAATATACTGCCGGAGCTAACTCCGGCGATAAAGGTTACGAACCTGATGTTACCAGTTACGATTATGATGCTCCAATCAACGAACAGGGCCAACCTACTCCTAAATATATGGCTCTCAGGAAACTTATAGGCTCATATCTACCGAAAGGGAAAATGCTTCCCCAAATCCCTGACTCGGTCCCTGCTATTGTAATAACACCAATGGTAATGCAGCCATTTACTTCTGTCTGGGATAATCTGCCTCAACCTGTGAACTCAGTTCAAACTAAAACATTTGAAGCTTATGGTCAGGACCATGGTTTCATTTTATATAAAACTGAGCTTACCGGAAATAAAAACGGGAAGCTTACCGTGACTGATATTCATGATTATGCAACGGTTTTTCTGAATGGCAATTACATCGGGAAACTCGACAGAAGAGAGGGAATAAACTCAATTGATATACCGGCAAGCAATGTAGAAGCGCCTGTCCTTGAGATATTAGTTGAAGCAATGGGACATATAAATTTTGGCAAGAATCTTATTGACAGAAAAGGCATTACTGACAGTGTGACCCTTAATGGAACGACATTGGTGAACTGGCAGTCATATAATCTTCCGATGGATAAAAAATTCATTTGGGATCTCAGATCCTCAGGAAAATCACTTAAGAAACCAGGGGTATTCTTCAAAGGCAATTTTGTTCTGTCCAGAGGAGAAAGGGATTTATATTCTGACACTTTTATTGATGTTTCAAATTACACCAAAGGAATTGTTTGGATTAATGGACATAATCTGGGACGTTACTGGAATATCGGGCCACAAAAAAGACTTTATTGCCCGTCCCCTTGGTTAAGAGAAGGAATGAACGAAATCATGATATTTGATCTGCATCAAACGGAGGCAAAAACGGTAAGGGGTGCTAAAACTCCGGAGTAACGATCCTTATTTTAGATCGAATAACCTGCAGATGTGTCTGTTATAAATATTTTCATAAACGCACTTCGAAACGATTTGCTCATTCGTTTCCAATAATCTGAAGTAATCCTTCATCTGTAAAGCTGCAAGTTTATATGCAACATGTATTAATTGCCTCATGTTTGGATTATAATCAGAACTTCCGGGATTATGCTTTAATGAATCTGAAAACTTATCGCTGTTCCATTCAGAAATTTCCTGTTTTGAAGGGAGGGAAGACACATTAATGTTAATAACATCGGCATACGGAGCGCATAACTCTTCGATTTTCTCCAGCGATTTAATATATATTTCTTTAACAAAATCGAGACCTTTACCACCTGATTCAGCAAGACCAATCACTTCTTCAAGCCAGGTAGTACCGGCTGTTTTCAGATGTATTCCCTTGTTATATTTTTTAATTATTGAACCAATGTGTGAATAGAGAGAAAACTTATCCGATCCTGAATGAATGCTCATCTTCAGGTTCTCAGGCAGACCAAATTCCTTAGCAGCATAGTCAATAACCAAAAGATCAGATTCAAATTCCTTAGCAAACAACAGAGGATCACCAACATAATCGACACCTTTGTTGAATCTTCCTGAAAACTTTGGAGCTATTGTCTGAACAGGTATGTTTTCAGAAGCCAGCATTTTAAGGATGAAAAAGAGTTCCACAGGAGTCTGGGGTTGAACCACTTCATCAATTGAAACTTCAGTGATAAAATTGCCATTCCCTTTAGCCTTTTCAATTTTCCTGTAAATATCCCGGGCCTTTATTGCAGCAAACAGGTACTTTTCTGCAATATGTTTTATCTGAGATATTGAAGATTCAAATGATAATTTTGTTCCTGCTATTTTCAGCCCGCCATTGTATTTTTCAGCACCTGACAAGAATTCAAGTATATCTTTTTCATCGGCTTTCTTGCCAATATAAGATGCAACATCAATAGTAAAAAAATCGGAACATTCGATAAAACGATCAACTGTATCAATGTTAATATGATCGGCATCAACGAAATATGGTTTTTTGAATCCGGCACCTTTTGTAACCGAATCTGCTTCAATCCTCACATCTAATGGTTGCGTGCCTATGGTAATATGTTCGCGATTTGACTTATTCCAGACAGGTGTTATGTCGATGCCTTTTTCAGATGCTGCAATAATTGCTTTTAATTGTGCACTTCCCTGGTGACCGAATCTGTCGCCCAGACCGATTGAATATTTAGCCAGTGTTTTCATAAAAAAAAGTCAACATTTTCAGATGTCACTATATCGACTGGGAGGTATTCAATTTTGTCAGGTATTTTATGCAGTGACAGGTATTCAAATAATTTCTTAATCCCCTTATATGTTTGTTCCTCAGGTCGCTGACCGATTAGAAACCTGGTAGTGCCGGATTTTAAAAACCTGACATTTGAATCAATAAGATCGTATCCGATAAGATCGATTGATTTTAATCCTTTCTTTTCCAGGTATAAAGCAATGAGATATGATCTTGAACCAGTAATGAAAATTGAACCTATTCCCGGGTTTTCAAGAAACGCTTTATCGATAGCCCTTTCTACAATACTGGAAGAGGGGTTAGGAATATTTAGGATAATCTTCCTGCCTTTATTTTTACCTGATTTATGGAAATAACTCAGAAATCCGTCAGTACGGTTGGTTAGGTGATGGACATTCTGGATATTTCTTGCGATGGTTACAACTAGTACGTCACTTTTTTCAGGAGTGACCATGTCAATAAGTTGTCCGGCGACTCTTCCGCTCTGAAAGATATCTTCACCGATATAGGCCAGAAAATCGGTATTTTCAATATAACCATCGATGAAAACGAAAGGTACCTTCTCTTTTTGGAGACGGGAACAAAATGTAACAGATTCTGCCTTAAAAATTGGTGCAAGAAGTACTCCATCAGGTTTGAGATCCAGAACAATACTGGTTCTCTTTTGAAAATCATCTTCGCTCTGCATATCAAAAGTTACCTGACTAAGTGTGACCGGAAAGGCATTGAGTTCCTCAATGGCCCTGATCATACCGAGTGGATGCTTTTTCCAGAAAGAATTGTCTTCTGAAGGTGCGGGAAGGAGTGACACAAGATGAAATCTTTTTTTTGATTTCAACGCCTGCGCCATTACATTAGGGGAGTAATTGGTCTCTTTCAGTATTCGCTGAATCTTAAGCCTTGTTTTTTCAGCAACCTCGCCTCTGTTATGTATTACCCGGTCTACAGTACCAATGGAAACTCCTGCCATCGTGGCGATATCCTTAATCCTTGACTTTTTTGGCGGCATGATTTATAATTATTACAGGAAGTGCTAATCGATATTCACTTTTTTTACTTTGGGTGCAAACAGATTCATAATTATCCATGCCAGAATATAAGCGCAGGCGGCAATTGTAAACATTACGGTATATCCGGTTTCAATATGTCCGGTCTTTTTAAAGAAATTAAGGATGTGCCCTGCAAAAACTGAAACGAAAGCGCCACCTACTGCTCCAGCCATACCTCCTATGCTGGTAACTGAACTGACTACTCTCTTAGGAAAAGCATCGGAAACAGTAGTAAAAATATTGGCTGACCATGCCTGATGCGATGAAGCGGCCAGACTTATAAGAGCCACTGCTCCCCACGTACTGACACCGCCTGACTGAGCGAAGAAGACAGGAATAACAAGGAGAGCAAAAATTAACATTGTGTATTTTCGTGCATTAAACGGTGACATTCCTTTTTTTATCATAAATGATGAAAGCCATCCACCGCCTACACTTCCTATTGTAGTTGAAGAATAAATGACTACCAGCGGAAGGCCAAATGATTTAATATCAAGACCGGCTCCCCTTACTGTTGAGAGCCACCCCGGAATCCAGAAAAGGTAGAACCACCAGATGGGATCTGTCATGGCTTTCCCGATAAAGAATATCCATGTCTGACGATATCTTAAAAGCTGAACCCATGTGATTGGTTTCACACTTTCGTTTTTTTCATCTAAATCGCTTTTAATTAATTCAAGTTCACTGTCTGATAGTTTTCTTTGCTTTTCAGGCAATTCATAAAAGACAAACCAAAGAATGATCCATACAAAACCTATACCCCCGGTAATGATAAATGCTGCCTGCCATCCCCATCTTATTACTATTGCCGGAATTGCAAGAGGGGCGACTATTGCTCCGACATTGGCGCCGCTATTAAAGATTCCTGTAGCGAGGGCTCTTTCTTTTTTTGGAAACCATTCAGCAATCGTTCTTATAGCTGCAGGGAAGTTCCCGGATTCGCTTACGCCTAATAAAGCTCTCCAGAATCCAAATCCGATAACCCCTTTGGCCAGTGAATGCCCTATTGCAGCGAGACTCCACAGAAATACAGATATTCCATAACCGATCCTGGTTCCGAATTTATCAATCAGCCTTCCTGCCAGCAACATGGAAAAGCCATAGAACAATTGGAAAATAGTAACAATATTTCCGTATTCTACTTCTCCGATTTTCAGATCACTTTCAAGCAATGGTTTAAGAATTCCGATTACCTGTCTGTCGAGATAATTAATGGTCGTTGCAAAGAATATCAATGCACAGACAGTCCACCTGTAACTTCCAATCTTTTTATTTTCAGGCATGTCTATTAAAGATAAGCAGATTAATATCAAACATTATATGTTGAAGAAGCTGTTGTTCCGCCCCGACCTGTCCAGTTTGTATGGAAAAATTCACCTCGTGGTTTATCAGTCCTTTCGTAGGTATGTGCACCAAAATAATCGCGTTGTGCCTGTAAAAGATTGGCAGGAAGTTTTTCACAACGGTAACCATCAAAATATCCCAGAGCTGATGAGATCGCAGGGATCGCAACGCCATTCATTGCAGCTGCCGATACTACATTTCTCCAGCCACTTTGTGCCTGCTCTACTTTATCCTCAAAGAAAGGATCGAGAAGAAGGTTTGTAATGTAAGGATTGTTATCAAACGCTTCCTTAATTTTTCCCAGGAAAGCCGACCTTATAATACATCCACCGCGCCACATGAGAGCAATACCTCCAAAGTTTAGTCTCCATTTATATTCTTCGGCTGCAGCCTTCATCAGCTCATAACCCTGAGCATAAGAAACAATTTTTGACGCGTACAGGGCCTCTTTTATGTCATTGATGAATTTAAATTTGTCACCGGTATAATCCGGAGCGGGACCATGTAATATTTTTGATGCTTCCACTCTTTCATCTTTTATCGCAGAAAGACATCTTGAAAAAACAGCTTCCCCGATTAATGTCAGGGGAATACCCAGATCGAGGGCAGTAACAGCTGTCCATTTGCCTGTTCCTTTCTGCCCTGCAGTGTCAAGGATCTTATCCACAAGAGGTTTGCCGTCAGAATCTTTATAAGCAAGGATGTCTCGCGTAATTTCAATGAGATAACTGTTAAGTTCCCCCTCATTCCATTCTTTAAAAATCATGTGCATCTCATCTGCAGTCAGGTGCAGGAGATCTCTCATAATCTGGTAAGCTTCCGTAATAAGTTGCATATCACCATACTCTATGCCATTATGAACCATTTTTACGAAATGACCGGCTCCGTTCTCACCAACCCAGTCACAGCATGGAGTACCATCTTCGACCTTTGCTGCAATTGCCTGAAAGATTGGTTTCACAAATTGCCATGCTGCTTTTGATCCACCAGGCATGATTGAGGGTCCTAATAATGCTCCTTCTTCACCACCTGATACCCCGGTACCGATGTAAAGAAGTCCTTTGCTTTCTACAAAGGCAGTTCTCCTGTTTGTATCAGGAAAATGAGTATTACCGCCATCAATAATTATATCTCCCGGAGCAAGGTGAGGGATGAGCATATTGATCATCTCATCGACTGCATCTCCTGCTTTGATCATTAGCATTACCTTCCTGGGACGTTCAAGAGATCCGACAAGTTCCTCAATTGAATGAGTGCCAATGATCTTCTTGCCACGGGCTCTTCCGGCGAGGAAATCATCAACTTTCTGTGTCGATCTGTTGAATACAGAAACCGCGTATCCCTTACTCTCCATATTAAGGACAAGATTCTCGCCCATTACTGCCAGACCTATCAATCCGATATCTGATAATTTGATCATAACTAAAAAATTATAATTATAATATTCTGATTTGTTTCAAGTTCTTTTTTTCACGCCATTGGGCCATTGGGCCTTTGCGCCATTCCTTTATAATACTCCGCAACTACCTCATCCATAACCTTGCTTGTTCTGGCTCCTGTTATTCCGGTACTGGGAGAAGCTCCTTGCCCGTTGAGTGATTGAACTATTTTTTCAATAAGATAGTACTGAACATGCTCAGGGCGTTCATTGATGAATTTCTGACGGCCTGATTCATTTGTAAGAACAATTGGTTCAAAACTAAATGTCGAAAATTTAATGGACCCTTTATCTCCTATAATCTCTATGGTATCTCTGCCGCTATCAAGGGAAGCACTGAAAGACCATGTACCGGTTCCAATAATATTATCACAAAAGATAAATTCAGCTGAAACAAAATCTTCGGCTTTATATAGCCCTGCATGATTTACTGCTATCGATTTGACTTTCTGAATTGGTCCGAAAAGAAAATCAAGATAATCAAGCTGATGGGAGGCCATATCGAAGAAATGTCCACCGCCTGATATTTTAGGATCAACCCGCCATGATGGTTTTCCGGCTTTTTCATCTGCAGAAGGAGACTTGAATAGCTGTACCATTAAAAAACGTACTTTTCCAATACCACCATTTTCAATGAGATTTTTAACTAAAAGGAAACCGGGAAGGGCTCTTCTGTAATATGCTACAAAAACCGGAACCCGGAATTTTTCAGCTGCTTTGTTTATTTTAAGGCATTCGGAGTAGTTTACAGCCATTGGTTTCTCAATATAGACCGGTTTGCGGGCTTTAATAACTTCAATGGCATATTCAGCATGGCTTCCCGGGGGAGTGGCAATATATACAGCATTAATATCCTTGTCGTTAATCAGATCCGCAGCCTTTGAATAAAATTTTGGAACATTATGTCGCCGGGCATAATCCTCAGCCAGGATGGCATCTCTCCGCATAACGGCAATCAGTTGTGAATCTCTTACCTTATTAAATGCCGGACCACTTTTTACTTCAGTGACGTTACCACACCCAATTATTCCCCAGTTTATCATCTTATGAATTTAATAATAATTTTTATGCCAACCGCTGCTTTGATGTCCATAATCCAAGTGCAGGATTTGAGATATAGTAGACTTCCTCTCCGTCATCCATTTTATTAAAACCTTCTTTCAGTTTTTTTGGATTGAATTTCTTCAACATATCATTGATATCATGATATTTAAAGTTTACTGATTCTATCTCTTTCCCTGTCAGGTATCCAGGGCAATAAGTTATTGAGAATCTTCCTTCTGAACTTCCATGAATCAGATGAGCAGCTGCACTCAGATTATTATTAAGTTCTTCATTCTCCTTCAGAGATTTCAATGTGGCTGGTGTTCCTCGATAACCATACTTCCTGATCAACCGGTCTATCTCTTTGTCCTCACCAAACTCTTTTAAACCTGGTGCCAGAACAATCAACTCCCCATTATCAGCCATTGCCATACGGGTCCGGTAAATACTTTTGTTCCCGACCCATGTGCTTTTATACTCGGCAGGATCAAGATAGACAACAACTTTTTTCAGTGTTTTTTCAAGTACATTGAAGTTTACCTTAAGGGAAAGATCCGCTGCAAGCCTGAATACTTCTTCATCATCGCCGACAAAAAGTCCTCTCACCACAAGTTTTCCTCCTTCATCGCGGCCTATGACAGTATGTACATAAACGATAGGTAAATGGCCCGTAAAATTAGCAGAGGCATAGTTCAGGAGAGACCTCACAGGATTATCCGCTTTTCCCATAATACGCTCCATGCCATAAACCGCTCCGATAAAATGACTTTTGTTAATACCTTCAGGTCCGCCTGTCCCGATAAACAGGTTCTTATTATAATTGGCCATGCCTATGACTTCATGTGGGACAACCTGTCCGACTGATAATATCAGGTCATGTCCACCATTGAAAACCAGTCTGTTAAGCTGGGCCGGCCATGAATAATTCAAAGCACCTGCAGTAATATCAGATACGAATTCTCCGGGTACTGTACCTACAGTCACGACATCATTTCTCCAGTCATGTACTCGAAAAAGTGATTTTTTCACTCCTTTATACATTTTGTCCAGCTGAGTGTCAGTCATTGGAGAGTGGGTACCAATGGCAGGGAGGATATCTTTCAGGCTATCCTTATAATATTGGTAAATATAAGTAGTAAGTTCCCCGGCTCTTGAATGAAAGCGGGTACAATCGGGAGGTACAACCAGCACCTTCTTTCTTACACCGAGCTTTTTCAATGCAGAAAAAATGGCTGACTCAAGGTCTTTTGAGTTAAGGACTGTATTCTCTGAACCGGATTTGAAATATATCATAATTGACTTTTTTACTCATTTTGGCCCCCCAATCCCGCAATTATTTCCAGTTCGGATGCTCCGGCAAATATGTCTCAAACTCTTCAATCAGATTCTCCTCATATGCGCCTTTAAATTTTCCTGCAAAGAACCTGTTCAGACCTTCTATATAAAGTTTTTCCCATGATTCTTCTTCTTTTCCGGGATTGATGGGAAAGAAGAGGACTCCGTTTGATTTGGCAGCCTTGAGATCCCCGTTAGCATCCCCGATCATGAGAATCTTTTCATCTGCATACTTACCCTTAGCAGCATATTTAAGATGTTCTGCTTTAGTTCCATGTTCCTGCCCGGCTATCATCCTGAGAAAATGGTCGATTCTGTTCTCTTCCCATTCACGCTTCAATGCTTCAAATGGTGTCTGTGAAACAACCATGACATCCGCAGTTGACTTTATTTTCTCAAGGCATTCTTTGACAAATGGGAAGGGAGTCATTCCGAATACCATTTTTTCGATGTCCTCATTTACCTTCAGCGACCATTCAAGTGTCTGTGTAATGAAAGGATCATTTATGTCGTCTGCATATTTTTTTAATGTCGGATTCCCAAGCTTTGTCTCTTTCTTTATCCATTCTATAAGCGGAGCAGCTGAAGGAACGGTGAAATTTCTGGCTTTTATTTCGGGTCGGGTTGCCAGAAGTCTGAGCGTTTCATTTATTGCCAGGAACCGATTGCATCCCCTGTAAGTTGAATATAGATTCACAAATTCCCATGTCTCGCGGGCATACTTCGAAACAGGCTGCATCCTGAAATACTTTATGAAGTTAGGGCAGAAACACTCTTTCTGTTTTATCTCCATTGTATCAAAAGCACAACCATCGGAATCAATTCCTATAAAAAACTCTTTCTCCGGCTTTAAGGCTATTAACTGTTCCTGTGGATTCATGATATTTAAAAGTAAAAAGTAAAAAGTAAAAAGTTAAAAGTTCAAGGATCAAAGTTTAAAAGAACGTTAGTTACTTTTTTTCATATGCTTCAAGTTTATATGCGGGTAGTTTCTTATCCACAAATTTCATTTTGAATCTTGCAAACCTCTGTCTCCCGTTAATGATAGGCACTGATGGCCAGTCTTCACCAATCAGAGGTCTGGCGTATGCAAGAAATTCATCTGTAACATCGCAACGACTTTTGGCAATCCAATGTTCAGGAAATGTTCTTTCTGAAAGTGCAACTTTCTCAAGCGGAACTTTATCGTACCTTACATTATATATAAACCCAGGTTCTCTCAGAATAGTGGCCATCCAGCCATTCCCTTCATATAAAGCTATCTCAACAGCTTTCTGTCCCACCTTATATGCTTCATCGAGGTCGACGATCGAGGCATAAGCAGCGGTATCCCGTTGATCAGTTCCCATAGACTGACCCCTGGCGGCACCTCTGGCTTTCAAACCCTTATTGTTAAGATAATTCACAACAGTCTGGAAGACAGAATTCTGACTCGATCCAAAAGAGGTATGACCAAAAGCATCCGTTACTTCTCCGATACTGACGACGTCAAATCCTTCGCTTACAACAACGATACATCTTCCATCTTTTTTCAACTGGTCATTGACATTATCGACCAGATTATCGATAGATACCTTTGATTCTGCCATATAGATCTGCAGAGGCATATTCCTATCCGGATCGGCAAGTCTTGCAGCCGCAGGAATATAACCAATTTTCCGTCCCATTGCCTGGATAACCAATACGGGATCAGCAGGAGCGGAGCCCATATTCTCTTCATTGGCATTCTGAATAATATGCGACCAGTATCTTGCCACACTTCCATATCCCGGAGTGTGATCAATAAGTTTGAATTCATTGTCACCCAAATCATTATCAATTGTTTTTGGAACTCCCACTGCAATCATGTCAAGACCTTTGGTCTTTGCCATTTCACTGACTTTGAAAGCAGTATGTTGTGAATCATTACCGCCTATATAGAAAAAGTATCCGATATTATGAGCCTTAAACACTTCCATTATTCTCTGGAAATCTTTTTGCTGTGTATCTTTAAGTTTATATCGACAGGTACCTATACTTCCGGCAGCAGGTGTGTTTCTTAAAAGGGCAACCTCCTCTTCACTCTGGGCTGACAGATCAAGTAGCTCCTCATTCAGAACTCCTTCTATCCCATGCCATCCTCCATATACCTTCCCAAATTTGTCAGGGAACATCTTGCAGGTCTCGATAATCCCTCGCAATGAACTATTGATAACCGGCGAGGGTCCGCCTGACTGGGCCACTATTACATTCTTAGCCATAGTCTTTGTCATATATAATTGTTTTGTAACAGGTATTTGATTCGTTTGTTTTATAATATGTTGCTCGTTGCTGATTACTAGTTATTTTAGAAATTTGATTTCAAATTTTCAAATTGCTTACACTCCGCTATATGCACTAAACCCCCCGTCAACCGGTATAACTACGCCTGTAACAAACTTTGACAAGTCAGAGACAAGGTATATAAGTGTGCCTGTTAATTCTTCAGGTACACAATAGCGTTCCATTGGTGTACCATTTATTATTTTCTTTCCTCTTGGCGTAAGGCCTCCGGTTTTTTCATCAATTAAGAGGAATCTATTCTGATTTGTTAAAAGAAATCCGGGAGCTATTGCATTAACCCTGACACCTGTTTTTGAAAAATGAACCGCCAGCCATTGTGTGAAATTATTAACCGCTGCTTTTGCAGCAGAATAAGCGGCAATCTTAGTCAGGGGCCTGTATGAGTTCATTGAAGAAATATTTATTATAACTCCTGATTTTTTCTTGACAAGGTCAGTCCCGAAAACCATGGATGGAATGAGCGTGCCTTTAAAGTTGAGGTCAAATACCTTATCAAATCCTTCGATTTGAAGTCCAAAAAATGTCTCTTCGAGGTTTTCGTCTTCAGTACCTTCCATTTTTTCGACCCTTGTGGTTGCTTCAGGAGAGTTCCCGCCGGCTCCGTTTATCAGTATGTCAATAGGGCCGAACCTCTCATGAATGTCTTTCCTTGCAGCCTCCAAAGATATCTTGTCGAGAACACTGGCTGAAACTCCTATGGATGGTGTATTAAACTCTTTTTCAATCTGTTTCGCAACAACAGTTGCCCCATCTTTGTTGAGGTCGAGGATAACAGTTTTCACCCCATGCGCGGCAAGTGATCTTGCCATGGTTGAACAGATAATACCTGCTCCCCCTGTTATGACAGCTATTTTATCTCTTAAATTTAAATCATTCATATATAATGTGTTAGATCTTAATTCTTAATATGTTTTATGCTCTGGGGGTCAAAATGAGAAATACTCCTTCGCATTTCTGTATGAAATACCTTCAATTATTGATTTCAATAGTTCTTCTTCATCAGGAATGAGCCCTTTTTCAACTTCTTCCCCCACAAAATTACACACCAGGCGTCTGAAATATTCGTGCCGCGGGTAGGAGAGGAAACTGCGTGAATCAGTGACCATTCCTATAAACCTTCTTAATAATCCGAGAGCTTCGATATCCTTCAGATGCTTTTCAATACCACTTTTCTGATCGAGGAACCACCAGGCAGCTCCATATTGGACTTTCGCTGCAGATGAACCGTCATTAAAATTCCCGGCCATTGTTATCATCATCTCATTATCTGCGGGATTCAGATTATAGAGAATCGTTTTTGTAAGCTGATCCTTATTATCAAGTTCACTGAGAAACTTCGATATTTTCAGCGGATCTTGTGCAATTCCGATTGAATCCCAGCCTGTATCCGGCCCCATCTCTCTGAACATCCTGGCATTGCTATTTCTCATTGCACCAACATGAAACTGTTGAGTCCAGCCTCTTTTATGATTCAATCTGCAGAGTTCAAGCATCACAGCTGTTTTATATTTTTCAGCTTCATCAGATGAAATGATCTCTTCTTTAATCAGTTTCTTAAAAATCCTGTTAATTTCCGGTGAAGTAAAAGGGACAAAATAAAAACGGTCAAGACCGTGATCAGATAATCTGCATCCCATTTCATGAAAGAACCCGTGTCTTTTATCCAATGCCTCAAGAAGAGCATCAAAATTCCTGATCTCAGTTCCATTCACCAGTTCCAGTTTCTTTATGTATGCCTTGAATTTCTCAGGATCCTCAGTTTTAATTACATTATCGGGCCGGAAAGTTGGCAGAACTTGAATTTCGAAAGTGTCTTTCAGTTTCAGATGATGTTCAAGATTATCTGTAGGGTCATCAGTTGTACAGACGACCTCTGCTTTCATTTTTCGTAAAATAGATCTGGTACTGAATTCTTTCGTCTGAAGCAGGGTAGAAGCTTTTTCATAAATCCCCGTAGCTGTCGATGGCGAAAGGAGTTCAGTTATATTGAAATATCTTAAAAGTTCGAGATGTGTCCAGTGATAAAGAGTATTTCCTGCTATGGCAGGGACTGTTTCTGCCCATTTTTTAAATTTTTCGATGTCTGAAGCATTCCCTGTGCAATATTTTTCGTTGACACCATTTGTTCTCATTGCCCGCCATTTATAATGATCACCTTCGAGCCAGGCTTGTGTAAGATTTGTGAATTGATAGTCTCCGTCAATCATTGCAGGTGACAGATGGCAGTGGAAATCAATAATAGGCTGATTCTCAGAATATATATGATAAAGTTTTTCAGCTGTTTTATTCCCTAAAAGAAAATTCTCATGAATAAATGGTTTCATATCTTTAAAAGAGAATATAAAATTATTTAAATTTGATAATTAATGTTTCGTTAACGATCACGAAATTATGAATTTCAAATCAATTAATCAAGAAATTTGGAAAGATAAAAGGCAGAAGGAGAAAGGAAAAATTGGAATGATGGAATAATGTAATGATGGAAAACCCTGGATAAAAATCAATATAAATGAATACATTCAAAAACATACCGATAATAATTCTTTTATTCATCTCTATTTCGGTTTTCTCACAGGTGCCGGCAACGACTTATTTCAGTACAGATTTAAAATTAGCGGATGTTAAAACAGTTCTTAAAGCAGTAGCCGACTGGCAGATCAGAACTCCGCTCACTCATGACCTTGCTGACTGGACAAATGGAGCACTTTATGCCGGTATGGTTGAGTGGGCGGGAATAGCAGGTGATAATTCATACTATGAATGGCTGAAAGAAATTTCAGAGAGAACAGGCTGGTCATACAGGGTCAGAGAGGATCCTCTTGGAAGGTATTATGCCGATGATTATTGTGTGGGACAGACTTATATTGAATTATATCGTAAATATAAGGAAAAGAGGATGATAGAACCGATGAGAAATTATCTGGATCAGATAATTAAGAATCCTGCAACAGGCGATCTTAAATTTGAAAATACAGATAATTACTGGTCGACTCAGCGATGGTCATGGTGCGATGCTCTTTTCATGGGTCCTACAGTATGGGCAAAAATGGCCAATGTAACCGGCAAAAAAAAGTACCTTGATTTTATGTACAAGGAATATAAGGCAACCACAGATTATCTGTACGATAAAGATGAAGATCTCTATTTCAGGGATTCTAATTATTTCACAAGAAAAGAAGCAAACGGCGCAAAAGTATTCTGGGGACGAGGTAATGGATGGGTGTTTGCCGGATTGCCAATTATCATAAGAGAACTTCCCGCAAATTATGAGCATAAAGATTATTTCGTGACTATTTATAAGAAAATGGCTGCGAAACTACTTAAATTGCAATCTATTGACGGGTTCTGGCATGCAAGCCTTCTCGATCCTGAAAGTTATCCAAATCCTGAGATGAGCGCGATTGCCTTTTTTGTTTATGGTATGGCCTGGGGTGTAAATAATGGTTATCTTGACAGAACAACTTACCTTCCGGCGATAGTAAAAGGCTGGAAATCAATGGTTACATCTGTATTGCCCGATGGTAAGGTAGGATTTATTCAACCTATCGGAGCCGATCCCAAAAGTGTTACCAGTGAAATGACTGAAGTCTATGGCGTCGGCGGATTCCTGATGGCAGGTACGGAGATAACAAGGTTGATTGATAAAGGGATTCTTTAATTTCTAATTCGTAATTTTATATAGTATGAAACAAAAAGCTTTATTATTATTTGCAGCAACACTTTTTGTTGTTCAATTAGCTTATTGCCAGGGTTTTCTAAGAGCAAACGGGAAAGAAATCGTAAATAAAAAAGGCGAAAATGTTTTGCTCAGAGGAATTGGTCTTGGGGGCTGGATGCTGCAGGAACCTTATATGTTACAGCTCTCAGATGCAGCAGGCACCCAGACTGAAATAAAATCAAAGATCAGCGATTTAATCGGGCAGAAGAATTGTGAGGAATTCTACACTCGTTATCTGAATAATATGATAACTGAGAAAGATATTGATGCTCTCAAAAAATGGGGATTTAATTCAATACGGCTCCCAATGCATTACAATCTCTTCACTCTGCCAGTTGATAAAGAGCCAGTTAAAGGACAAAATACATGGTTAGAAACGGGTTTTAAATTAACTGATAACCTTCTTTCATGGTGTAAGAAAAACAAAATGTACCTGATTCTTGATCTCCATGCTACTCCGGGAGGACAGGGAAATGACCGGCCAATCGCAGACATAGATACACTTAGACCCAGGCTCTGGGAGAGCGAGGCAAATAAGAAAAAGACCATTGCGTTGTGGAAGAAGCTTGCTGAACGATATAAAGATGAAGAATGGATCGGGGGATATGACCTAATCAACGAAACCAATTATAAACTTGAGGGTAATGAATCTCTGAAAAAACTCTTTTCTGCAATTACCGGGGAGATTCGTATAGTTGACAAGAAACATATTATTTTCATTGAAGGTAACCAGTTTGCAAATGATTATACCGGACTGACACCACCCTGGGATAATAATATGGTCTATAGTTTTCATAAGTATTGAAATCCGACCACTGTCGAGACAATTCAGAAGTATTTAGATATGAGAGAGAAATTTAATGTGCCCCTATGGATTGGAGAATCGGGTGAAAATACTAATGAATGGTTCAGAGCCGCTGTGAATTTGTTTGAGACAAATAACATTGGCTGGTCATGGTGGACGATCAAAAAAATCGGTTCGGAGAGTAGTTTAATGACTATTTCAAAACCTGTGGGTTACCAGAAAATTATTGATTACTTGGCAGCCAAAGGGCCAAAACCAACTATTGAAGAGGCAAGGAAAACATTAATGGAATTGGCCGAGAATGTAAAGTTTGAAAATTGTAAGATAAATAATGAAGTGATGGAGGCGTTGTTTTTACGCTAAACGCTAAACTAAATGTTATGAAAGTAGAACTAAGATATGCAGCTCATCCTGACGATGTAAAAAATTGGGATACAGCCAGACTTCGGAAAGAGTTTCTCATTGAAAACATCTTTATCCCAGATGAGATATCACTTGTCTATTCAATGTACGATCGTTTTATGGTCGGAGGCGCCATGCCGGTTAAGAAAAAGCTAATTCTTGAAAGTACGGATGAACTTAAATCTGAAAATTTCCTTGACAGAAGGGAGATGGGAATTATCAATATTGGAGGAGACGCGGTGATTCATGCTAGTGGTAAGATATATAAAATCGGATTCAAGGAGGCTTTATACCTTGGCAAAGGTTCTTATGATGTCGTTTATAATTCGATAGATCCGGATAAACCAGCTAAACTATATATTAATTCAGCGCCTGCTCATCACGCATATCCTTCAAGGAAGGTTACACTCGCTGATGCAGAAGTAGTTATTATGGGATCTATGGAGTCTTCTAATCACCGAACAGTTAATAAGTTGCTTATTAACAGTGTCATCGAGACTTGCCAGCTTCAGATGGGAATGACCGAACTTAAGACGGGCAGCGTTTGGAACACTATGCCGGTTCATACACATAAAAGAAGGATGGAAGCTTATTTCTACTTTGAGTTGGCTGAAAAACAGACTATCTGTCATTTCATGGGTGACCCCGATGAAACAAGGCATATATGGATGAAGAATGAGCAGGCTGTCCTTTCGCCATCATGGAGTATTCACAGTGCAGCAGGAACATCTAATTATTCTTTTATATGGGGTATGGCTGGAGAGAACCTCGATTACGGTGATATGGATATACGTCAACCGGATACTTTAAAATAATAAATTATATTATGAAAGATTTATTTGATCTTACCGGGAAAGTTGCACTTGTAACAGGCGGTACACAAGGGATAGGACTCGCAATAGGATTATTATTGGGAAAAGCCGGAGCCAGAGTATGCGTTAATGGTCGCAATGATGAAAAGCTTCAGGGTTGTAAGGAGGCATTTAAAAATGAAGGACTGGATGTTTTAACCCTGAATTTCGATGTTACCGATGAGCATGAAGTAGATAAAGGAATATCTCTGATCGAAAAAAGTGTAGGTTCCGTTGATATTCTTGTTAATAATGCCGGTATCATAAAAAGGATACCTATACTTGATATGGCCATAGCCGAATTCAAGCAGGTAATTGATGTTGATCTTGTTGCGCCTTTGATAGTTTCAAAACGGGTTGTACCTAAGATGATTGAAAAGCACAGCGGAAAGATCATTAATATGTGTTCCATGATGAGTGTATATGGCAGGAATACAGTATCGGCATATGCTTCGGCTAAAGGAGGACTGAAGCTTCTGACTCAGAATATGACATGTGAATGGGCAAAGTACAATATTCAGATCAATGGTATTGGACCTGGTTATATTGCCACTTCACTAACAGCTCCATTACGTGAAAACGGGCACCCTTTTAATGATCTTGTTATGACACGCACACCAGCAGGCAGATGGGGTGAACCTGAGGATGTGGCTAATGCAGCTCTCTTCCTGGCCTCAAAAGCCAGCAACTTTG
Source organism: Bacteroidales bacterium (assembly GCA_003141715.1). Taxonomy (GTDB): domain Bacteria; phylum Bacteroidota; class Bacteroidia; order Bacteroidales; family VadinHA17; genus LD21. The sequence continues at coordinate 27,447 of PLNF01000037.1, forward strand.
TCAACGGACATATCCTGTATGTTGATGGAGGAATCCTTGCCAACTTCGGGTACTTAAAGGGGGAAAATTAGCCTTTCTTCTCCGGATTATCCGGATGATCATCTGAATAAGGTTTGGCATACAGGTCTTCAACTCTGACCCTGTTATTCTCAGTATCTACAGTTGGAATGATCTGAATTTGCTCTTCTCCTGCCTTACCATGGAAATACAGAATACAGGCAAAGATTGGTATTACAGGAAGCGTAAGAGCACTTACTATTGCTGACAGGATGATGAATAAAGGTTTGGTTGTAACATCAACCAGTTTCGAGGCATCATCCGGATTTACAATTGTCTTTATAAAATTTCCTGTGAAAGGAAGGAGTATAATTCCGGAAAGGATTACCGATATAACCAGCATAATTATAATAAAAACACTTACCCAGCCTATATTCGACCAGAAGTTTTTATGAGTAAGTTTTATAGTTCTTGAGATAGTAGAGCCAATATTTATTCCTTCAACCATCATTATAGGCAAGATGAAAAGGTAAAGTGTCACTACATATAACATCGCGAAGAATGCACCTATAATGAGTACAAAGATTCCCAGAATTATAGCTATTGTTCCTGCAAAGGCAAGAAGGACCATAATAATCAGATATGGGATAAAATACTTCAGAGATTTCACTATTGAAATTAAAACAGTATTCTCATTGTCCAGAGGGTTAAAGATTATATAGTATTGAAGAATAGTTGTAAAAAGAAGATTTATCAGAGAGATCACCAAAATAGGGATGAGAAAACCCTTTATCTTTTCGAGCAAAAGCATTGGATCAGTTATTGCAGACAATTCCTTAATATTCACCAGATTTGAAGCATATTGCATCACCAGAGACATGACAAATGACATTATAAATAATGGCAGGAATTTCTTTTTATAAAACGCCCACAACGAGTTCATAGCACTATCAATATTATGTCTGTGGTAAAGAGGGTGGTTGCTGAACTGATCCATGAAGAAATAATTTTAAATGTTTGCAAATTTAGACATTATTACCTTCCAGCCTTTTGTTGTTCCAAAAGAATTTCCTTTAGTATCCTGTCAAATTTTTCAGGTTCCTCAAAAATAGGGGAATGAGCTGAATTCTCAAAAGAGTAAAACTTCTTCAAAGGTGCCTGCAGGCTGTCAAAGTATTCTTTCGCAATTGCATAGCTTGTCTCGTAATCAGATGTACCCTGCAAAATATAGACAGGAATCTGTTGCGATGGAATAGCTTTAAAGAGATTTGTTTTCATTATTGTATCCCATAAATAGTTTCTTGAAAACTTCATTCCTTTTAAATACCTGATCTTATCAGATAAACTGTATTCCTTACAAAAAAGGATCGGTTTTACTGCCTGCGGATAAAAGTTCCCTTTTTTAACTGCACCTCCATACCTGATAACATACTTTCTCTGTGTCATCATTTTGTCAATGGCCTCTTTGGGATCAGAGTAGGGAGGCGGACCTATTTCTTCAAGGGTCCGGATGGCTTTTTTATCCTTTAATTCTCTGGCTCTGAACAAAACAAAATCATATGAAATTTTTTCGGAACGTTCCTGATTTCCAACCTGTCCGACTGATATGAAAGCATAATAATACTGAGGGAATTTATTCGCAGTAAATGCTCCCAGCATAGATCCCCAGGAATGTCCTAGAAGATATATTTCTTTGCGGTTAAATCTATGGATCAGATATTCTGAAACCTTTCCGGCATCATCAACAAACTGAGATAGAGTCATCGTCTCGGGAGGAATATTTTTTGAATAAGAAAGCCCTGCACCACGCTGATCCCAATAACAAACAACAAACATATCCTCAATCCAGGGATTAAACTTCCGTACAAAGGGGAACTCCGGATCCCCCGGTCCGCCATGAAGATATAACAGCACTGGCTTTGTGGTATCGCTGCCACGGATTATCATGCTTTGATCGAGGCTATTAATTTTTAAAGTTACAGTAACTGCAATACTTACCGGTGCCTTTTTCCCATCCTGGGTTAAAAATGGCCTTGAACTCCCCGGACTCTCAATCATTACAAGAACGAAAAGGATAATCATCAACAGGATAATCCTTCCTGAAACTAACAGGCCATTATGCCGGATCTTTCTCATTATTTATTATTTGCTAATATTTGATATTTAATTTATTACCCGCTCTATAGTTTTGAAAAAAGCAAATATAGGAATAATGGCACAATGGCACAACGGCACAACGGCACAACGGCTCAAGGGCGCAGGTTACAGGGCAAAGAAGGACAACAAGACTGCAGGACAGCAGGACCGAAAGACTCCTGTACCGCATACCTGTTTTAAACATTTCAGCATTTTATTTGTTTAATTGTCTTATAAAAGTATCTACAGATTTAAATAATCAATAATTTTGATAATTAATTTAAACTAAAACAATTAAGAATATGAAATTGAGTAAGCTTATTATTTATTTAATCCTGACAATAGCACTCGGGATTGGTATTGTTTCGTGTACCAGTACAACAACGAATAAAAATATACGCACTGGTATAGAATATTACAGGAACCTGCAATTCAGTGAAACACCTTATGATATTGAAAAAGGAACCCACCCGCTTACTGCTGATCAGGCAAAAAATATTAACAGCTATAAATTTTTCTATGACAAATCAGGACGCCTTTTATCAGTAGAATTTGTACGGAATAATGTACTTCTTGGCTACTCTTCAATGCAGGGAGCTGCAAAAATTACCTATGATTATGTCAATGGTAAGCAGATAAAACATTTTTTTAACAAGGATAACGAACCGATTGAATCAGCAGGGATATTCGCTGCAGAATATGCACTTGATGCAAGTGGGAACAGGGTAGGCTTAATGTTCTTAGGAAAAGACGGATCGATGGTTGAAAACAGGAATAAAATTCATTCATGGACATGGACAGTCCTACCTGATGGGATGGTAAGGGAACTCCGTTACAATCTTAAAGGAGAAGAAACTGTTATGAATCCTTTCTGCCCGTTTTATGAACTCAGGTTTACATACAATGACAAAGGGTATACGACAAGAATGGCAAATTTTAAAGCCGATACACTTTATAACTGCACAGCGGAGAACTGCGGTGATATCGGAGTTTCTTATTTCACTTTCACTCCTAACCAGAATGGCGATCTTGAAAGCTTCTCAGTTTTTAACGTGAGAGGGCAGATGTCAAATCTTTACTGGGGATGGTCAAAACGTATCAGCAAGTACGATGAAAATGGTTATGTTTTAGAGACTGTATTATATGACCAGGATAACGAATATGTTGGTGGTAAACTTGTTCCTGTAAATCAGAATACCTATGATAGTCATGGTGCTCTTATTGAGGTCAAAAATATGGATAAGGACAGAAAATTAATAAATAGCCCCGAAAACGGCGTTGCTATTACTGAATACAAATATGATGAACTTGGTAATCGCATCGAGACCCTCACGTTTGATAAGGACAAAGTTCCGGTAAAAGTTTAACAAGTTCTGAAATTGCATTTATATGAAGAAACAATACTTTTCATTATTCATTTTTATACTTTTTTGCGTCTTCTCTTTTACAGGATGCAAAGGAAAAAAAACGGAGAATAAACAGGAAGTGGTTCAGAAGGTTACCAAGCCTGTGGCAATCGGAAATGAGACTTTGCTCTTACTGAAGGATCTCAAGGAGAATGGTGATTATGTAAATAGTAAAGTATTCCCATCGCTGATCAAAGCCTCGATAGTAAATGAAAGTCTTGGCAATAATATTCTTGTTGTTGACCTGCGGTCTTCAAAACAGTATTCTGAAGGCCACATTAAAGGTGCAGTGAATAAGAAATTTGAAGAAGTTCCTTCCTATTTTGAAACCGGAATTAAACCATTTGAATATGACAAGATAATAATGGTAAGTGAAGATGGCCAGGTATCGAGTTATGCGACATGCCTGTTAAGGCTGATGGGATATGGTAATGTATATTCCATGAGATGGGGAATGAGTGCTTGGAATAACAAGTACGCTCAGGAGGGATGGCTTAAAGGAGTATCCGGAAAGTACGAATCTAAAGTTGAAAATACTGTAAATGAAAGACCCTCTTTGCTTGGGATGCCCGAGCTCAAAACAGGTTTATTGACAGGATCTGAAATAGGAGCAGCAAGATTCCGGAAGTTGTTTGAAGAAGGAGCGGCAGACATACTTATAACAGCTGATGAGGTATTCAGCAATCCGCAGAAGTACTTTATAATAAATCTGGACAGGAAAGACAAATATGAGGATGGACATATACCCGGATCTGTAAGATATAAACCGGAAGGTACTTTGGGATATACAGATGAGATGGCCTCTATTCCATTTGATAAATCTGTAGTCGTTTATTGCGGAACAGGTCACAATTCAGGATTTGCAACAGCTTATCTGCGTCTTTTTGGTTATGATGCACATACACTTAAATATGGTAATAACGGTTTTATGTATGACAAAATGGTTAAACAAAGAACCGCTTTATCGTGGCTTCCTTTTACATCAGCAGATGTTAATAATTTTGAAGTGGTAAAATAGTTTTTCTGACTTTTCTGATACCAGTAATTCCAATCAGTTCAATAAAGTATCTGACCGGAATTTGTATTTAAAGACCTCATTGTCAGCATTATTAGTGAGAATATAAAGATTCCTGCAACCCATCTGACTGAGTATCATCCATATCCTTGCCGACAAACCCGGTTCTGAAGAAAAAAGCAGTATCGGACCATCATGTTTCATGATCATAGTAACCTGTTTTTTACTCAGAACTGAATCTGCAGGGATGTTTTGTGCATCACTGGTTAGCTCCCTGATCAGGCTGACATCTTTATCAAGATTGATTATCAGGTTTTTCCCTTTAAGGGATCCAACCTGTTCTATAGTTATTCTATTTGATTGTTTTAATGATGGTTCAGCCCATTTTTTTGCGTCATTTTTGAAATGGTTCAAACCTGATGATCTGACAATAATAAGGACCAATAATATCAGAACAATAGCAATTACTACTCTATTTTTTTTTATTAATTCCATCAATTTTTATTCCTGATTTCTAATTTCTAATTCCTGTTGCCTTCGCCTTTACCCTGCTGCTTTCTACTTTTTACTTTTTGCCTTTTGCCACCCCTGCAGTCTGGCTCCACCCTAAAATTTCCCACCGGGCAATTTCTTAACGATCGTACCTACTCACATCCCCCGTCAAGCTTTTTCGCAGCTATATGTTTCGACTGGATGAATTTCAATTTCAGACTATCAGGCAAACTATTCATTTCGGAAAACATCTTTTTTGCTCTTGTCCTGGTTTCAAACAATGCGTTTTCCCTTGCTGAAATTCTTTGTCCGGAAAAGTTGCTGTTCATCACGGTGTAGAACCATTCATTCAGACCACCTTTCATTACATAAGTATTTTTAAGATTTAAACCCCTTGCAATTACAAGAGCATAATTTGAATCAAAATCACCATTAGAGTAGAATATATTTCTGGTTTTTCCATTATTCAGGATACTGCCGGGGTCATTATCAAGAAGTTTACTATAAGGAACATTTATTGAGCCCGGGATATTCACCGCACTGAATTCTTCACGTGTTCTTAGATCAATAATCTGAACAGAACTATCTTCAGATATTATGAACTTTGCTACCTGGTCAACCGTAAAATAGGTATTATCGTCGAGAACTTCAGACAGTAGTTTTTGAGGTCTGACCGTAAAAGACCTGCTTCCTGAAAGTGGCAACAAAGCAAGGATTAACCCCAAGACCAAAAGTCCGACTGAAAATTTTTCCCTGGTATTCATCTCTTTAATATTTAAATTTCGCTGGTTATATCTGGTCGCGCAAATTTCTTTTCTGCAACCTCTGCGAGCCAGAACATTGCAACTGCTGCAATTATAAGAAGAAAAGTGAAGAGTCCGGGTGAAATCCCCATTACCTCATTTATTTTAACAGGTCCCTTATATGACCCATTCGCCAGTTTCTGTATAAACGGATATGTTTCAGCAAAAAGGAATGCACCTGTCAGTCCGCCCAGGAAAAAGATCATTGCGTCAATTTTCCCGATTGAAAGTGCACATAACCCTGTACCTGGGCAAAACCCACCCATAATAAAGCCGGCTCCCATTATAATTCCGCCAACGATTGAAGCAGCAACATAAAACTCATTGACAAATACAAGATTCAGATTAAGCAGTCCAAAGTAACTTAATAGCTGTGATCCTATAAGTGCAACAATTGCGGCAGTAAAAAAAACTTTAATTACCGTGGTATCATATCCATAAAACATTCCTGCAAGTTTACGGCTTGAAGAGAAACCGGCTTGTTCAAGTGAAAATCCGAAACCGATGCCAATCAACAGTGCGATAAGCAAATCAAGCCATTCGGGCATTGATATAAGTGATGATATTGGTCCCATATTACAGCCAGTTTTTTCTGAAGAACCATGCAAATAGATAGGCAGAACCGAAAATTGCAACCATTGTAACAAATCCGGCAACTGAAAGAACGGCCATACCTGATAGAGCGGCACCACTTGTACATCCGCGTGCCAACTGGGCACCATATACAAAAAATATACCGCCCAGGAAAGCAAAGATCAATCGTCTGGTGTTGGAAATATTTGGAGATTTTTCAATTTTAAATTTCAGTCTTCTGGAAATTGCTCCCGATAAAAAACCTCCTGCAACTACTCCGAATATTTCAATTGTAAGCCAGTTCTTTAAAGGCTTCTTACCATCTTCAAAATACTTACTGTAATAGATTGATCCATCAGCATGTGGACGATCGACAGCTCCAACAATAGAGACTACGCAGTATTTGAGGCCACCGCTTGCACCCAGACCGCGACCAGCAAGGAACATAGCCAGAAGCAGAACTATCCCCAACATAGTACCTGCCAGGTACGGATTCATGTATTTGTTTCTCATATAAAACAAATTCAATTTTTATTTTCTTGCTCAAATACAAAATTAATAAATCTGTGGTAGCAGTCAAACAGTCCGGAGGTAATAAAGTTCGAATACAGGGAGAGGAAGAGTTGTGGAAGAGGAGAGTGAAGTCAAAAGTCAAACAACGTAAGGACTGCACGACTGCACAACTGCATGACTGCAAGACTGCAAGACTTTTTTTCGTACATTTACACAGTTTAATTTAAATAAGATGGGCAGATTCAAATTGACGATAGAATACGACGGAACGCGTTACTCGGGCTGGCAGATGCAGAAGGGTGGCAAAACAATTCAGGGTGAGATTCTGGATGCCTGCAGGGAATTATTTAAAAATGATGAGATTGATATTTTCGGGGCAGGCAGGACAGACGGGGGTGTTCATGCTTCGGGACAGGTTGCCCACCTTGATGTTGAAACTGATCTGGTGCCACTGAAGATAAAATATGGTATTAATGACCGACTGCCGCCTGATATATGTATTATCAATGTTGAAGAGGCTCATCCGAAATTTCATGCACGGCATGATGCAAATGCGCGCAGTTATATTTATCAGATAAGCAGAAGGCGTACAGCATTTGGAAAGAAATTTGTGTGGTGGATAAAAGATCAACTTGATATTAACCTGATGAACGAAGCTGCAAAACATTTTCCGGGACTGAAAGACTACAGATACTTTACAGACGAGGATGCAGAACAGTCATCAACAAAGGTTGAGATTTTACACGCAAAAGTTAACGACTTTGGAAATATGCTTGTTTTTCATGTAGTTGGCTCGCATTTTCTATGGAAACAGGTCAGAAGAATGACAGGTGTACTGGTTGAAGTAGGAAGAGGTAAACTCTCTCCTGCAGAAGTTGGTACATTTTTCAAAATAAAAACCGATATACCTGCAAAGCTTACGGCTCCGCCGAGTGGGCTGTTTCTCGAAAAAGTATATTATAAGAAAGAAGAGATAAGCTACGAAACAAAACCTGTAATTAATATTTGAAATCACTTATGCCCCTCAAACGTACTGTCATCCTGAGCGTAGCGAAGGATCTCCTGCTAACATTTACCGATGCCGAAAAATATGTATCATTCCTGAGTCCCCTAAGCTAAGCGAAGTTTGTAACTTCGCTTTTTGCTTTCTTCTTTATTTATTACATTCACAATCGACAACAGCTGCTATTTTCTGGCTAAGATTCATTTCAATCAAACGATCAGTCCTTTGATCAATACATTTTTTGCAGTTGGAAAAAAGAGCCAGATCCCAGACATCTGCAAATACACGTCCGGCTCTTAACCCTATTCCATATTCAAGAATCTTTTCCAGAGAGTGAATATCAGGCGGGTTAAAGTCACCTTTTTCCATTAAGAAATCCATTGCCCCATTTCCTGCCCTGACAGGAATGATAGTGCAACATTCAACTCCTGCATCGAATGCAAAATCGATAGATCTTTCAGCCCATCTAATGCCCTCTGATTCAGAGAGCATGGGAGGCCGCAACAGAATAAATGCCCTCGAACGTATATTATGTTTTGTCAGGAAACTGACGGAATTCCTGAAATCATCAACCGTCATCTGTTTATTAAGTTTCCGGAGAATATCAGGATGTACAGTTTCCAGTCCGAGAGCAATATTCAATTCAGGTTTCAGCATATCCCTGAAATTGAGACATTTTTTATTGATCATCCTGGGATGACTTTCAACTATAATTGTCTCGAAATCTTTTAGCAGTGATGCAATTCCTTTATAGTCATCCTCAGGAATAGCCCTGCTATCAAAGAAGCTTCCGCTGTTATAAAGCTTCAGATGTTTAACGTCAGGCATTTGCTCCAATGCCCATTCAATCTGTTTCGGAATTGAACCAACAGCAACAGATTCATCAGTTGTATTTTTCCACAGATCGCACATGAGACAATGAAAGGGGCACTCCCTGTTAGTCAGAAAAATGATTCCTGTATCTTCAATCTTCCCTGAAATGGTGCGTTCTTTTTCTACAAGCCATCCATAGGGCCTTTGAGGGTCAACAGTATTTTTGTTTCCCCTCATGGAGACTATCCATTGGTCATTGATCAGTAAATCAGGATCTTCATTCATAACTTGAAAGAAACTCTTTCCTGTATGCTATCTCTTTCTCAGGGAAATGTTTGTTGAAGTCCTGATCAGATGCTGCTCCATGCTGAAAGCGTCTTTTCTGAAAAACCGGCATTTCCATTCCGGTAACAGCTTTAACTCCTGCAGAAACTATTTGTCCCTTAAGATCATATAGTTTTTGATGATCCCAGTTGGTCATATCAATATATGGAATACCCTCAGATATTTCTATCACATTTGGTAGTGTATAAGGACTGAATCCTTTGAAACCCATCAGATCTCCAGTTGCAAATGTTCGCATGTATCCTCTGCTCAGTCCGCCGGAATAGGTCAAGGAGTGTTTGATTGATTCTACTCCCCAGCCTTCATGATATAGCATCAGGTTATTCAATACGCTTCGAATAGTTAATTCAGGATTTTCCTCAATAGGATAATCTTTCAGGTTTTCATCGCCACCATCGCCGTCAATTATATATTTCCATTCCGGGTAACGGGACCGGATTCCCTGCAGAAGAGATAAATTCATTGTTGCGGACTGAATATCAAGAGCTTTATAATCTTCGACCACTTTCACGGCTTTTCTCCAATCCAATGATGAATAATTCACTTCAATGGGCTCAAGGAACAAGCCAAGATTTAATGCTTCCAGAAATTTTCTGGCCTGAAGTAAATCTGCGCCATCGCCGTCAATTGAAAGCGTAAAAGCTTTGAGTCTTGAAGGACTCTCACCAAGTTCTTTAAGCGCATGGTAGGTAAGCAAGAAAACAGAACCACTGTCTATGCCGGCAGAAAAAGTAACTCCTATCGGACCCGATTTGGCACGGAACTGAAGCCACTTTTTAATTTCATTGTACAAAGTTCCCATATATTTTTCACCTATCCATGCCGGATCCTTGCTGGCCAATTTATTGCGTTCAGGAGTGAAGAAGCGCTCATAAACCGGATTTGGATCAGGACAACCCAGAAGTTCAATTTTAGTAATGTAGTGGGCTGGAGCCATCCTTGTATAGGAGGGATGGAACTGATGGTCAAGGCCCTCCTTTTTAAGATAATTATAAATTACATCTATACGCTCAGCGATAACCAGTTCGGGGCCTCCTGGTCGCTTGGCAATGAAATAACGTATCGGTCGACCGATAGATCTTGCCATTCTGATTGTTTTACCATTCACTGAAACGAGAGAAAACTGCCCGTCGATCGTTCGAACAGCTTCGACATCACCTGATCTTACAATACTAACAGCTTCTTCGTGTGTCATATTATAAATGACATTCTTCTCCGGATTTGTGAGGTCCGTAACATTACTTACATATTGGTTATTCATATTTTTTATTTTTAATTTTCTGTTTATTTAAAAGTGCCTAAAGTGCAACTTCAAAGTGCCTAGAGTTTGAAGTGCCTAAAGTACTTAAAGTTGAAATATTTCATTAATTAACTTTCATTTATGAATATTATTTCTTCAGTTCATTTTAACTTTAGTTCACTTTAGTTCACTCTAGTTCACTCTAGTTCACTCTAGTTCACTCTAGTTCACTCTAGTTCACTCTAGTTCACTCTAGGCACTCTATTCCGTTACAATTCCCTTATCCTCTAAAATTGTTATATAATGATTCGAATCAATATTCTTATATACTTCTTTTTTGCCATCTGACCATCTGATCTCAAGAAGGTCGATCATTTTTTGCTGACCAAGTCCGAAATGTATCCTGGGATCATTGTTAGAAAGATAGCTTGTCGCCCATTGATTTACCCGTACCTGCTTCTTTCCACCGGCTGTAATGGTCACTTTTGCACCTATTGCAGAAGCTGGCCCGTTCTTTCCTTTAAGTGTCAATCCCAACCAGTGATTCTTGTTGCCTCCATCGTTTCTTAACAGGACAGGTGTTCCCTGTTTGTCAAGATGAGAGATAATAATATCGAGATCTCCGTCGTTGTCAAAATCCCATACGGCTAATGCTCTTCCTGAACGTTTCGTTGAGAAGTAAGCCCCATGTTCTTTTCCCACATCTTTAAAATGTCCAGTTCCATCATTCTCCAGCAATAGCGGATATTGCAGCACCAGTTCTTCTGCAGTTCCGTTTGCAGCCACTATATCGAGGTCGCCGTCGTTATCATAATCAAAAAGTTGTGCCCCCCAGCTGCCTTTACCTGCCATTGCAGCTGCAACACCGCTTTCTTCAGTAATATCTTTAAAAAAACCATTACCAAGATTCTTGTAAAGAGCTCCATAATCAAGGTCCGATACAAGGATATCAATCAATCCATCGCCGTCAACGTCACCAAGTGACGCATGCATAGAACCTGTCCCTTCGCCATGGCTGTTTGCTGCAACTCCGGTTTGCACTCCGACTTCCTTATAGATTCCATTGTCATTTCTGAAAAGAAAATTCAACTGGTGATCATTCGCCTGAAAAATATCAAGATCACCGTCATCATCATAATCATACACCGTAAGCCCCATGCATTTTGAATCGGGGTAATAAAGGTTATTTTTCCTGGTGACATCAATAAATTTTCCATCAGCTAGTTGTTGGTAAAGCATTGATGCCTGGCCCCGGTATTCAGTCGGACTTGGCATCGTATTTGGTGAACCCGGTGTAAAATAGGCAGGGTCAAAAGCCATAAAGTTGCCAACCATGGCATCCAGTCTTCCATCATGGTTATAGTCCCAGAATGAGACACCAATACTCCACTTGGTAAAACCATTTAATGTATCAGGCCCCCTTAGACCCAACGAAGATGTAATGTCACTGAATGTTCCGTTGCCGTTATTATGGAAGAAGATATTTGGTCCGTAATTCAGAACATAAAGATCCTGAAAGCCATCGTTGTCGAGATCAATGGCCCCTGCAGCCATGCTCCATTGATGACCGCCTACTCCGGCAACTTCAGAAACCTCTGTAAAAGTTCCGTTACCGTTATTTCTATATAGCTCGTTATGTGAATTCTTGTATATTTTTCCTTCAGGATCTGATATTCCTTCAAGGTACGTTCCGTTCATAAGGTAGAGATCCATGAACCCATCGTTGTTGTAATCAAAAATTGTAATTCCCGACCCGCTGCTCTGAAGGATATTCTTGTAAATGTCGTCGCCGTAGTTTAATTTGAAAGTAATTCCTGCTTTTTTTGTCACATCCGTGAATGTCACATTATTTTTCTGAGCAGAAGATGTAAAAGGAAAAGTTATCGTAAAAAGGCAACACAAAAACACAGTAAACATTTTATGTATTTTACCCCCTTTCTTATTTCCCCCAAGGGGGAAATGACCATCGCGGCAGTCTGGCTCCTTCGCTAAACTTGCCCCCAAGGCAAGTTTTTTACACTCGGACCCCTTCCCCCCTGGGGGAAGGTTGGGAAGGGGGTCTTTAAAACCATTAAATATCATTCATTCAGGATATTAATATTTGTTTTTAATTGCATTACGAAAATCCTCTGATGTTACAACTCTCGTGTTATATTCCTGAATGAATTTCTGAAGATCAGGATCTTTTGGATAAGAGTCATTCACAGACGGAGGATAACTTTTCATTCCATGGAAAGGAAGCGGTAAAACAGTGCTTCCAAGAGCCGTGTTTATATCGCCATCCTTTACCCAGCCTACGCTGTGGATAAGGAAATCTCTTTTCCATCCCTTTTTTAATTCCGGTAATACTTTAGAATCAAACTCAATGGATGTTTCATCACCTGCATTTGAAATAATATATTTGTTATCCGATTCAGTAAGGAGAGGCAAGACATCACCGTAACGTGTATAATTTCCGGACAAATCGCGCCATTTCTTACTTTTATCAACGTTGGAATAATCAAACCAGTGAGGTCCATACCGGCCGCCTTTTCTGAAGCTGTGCGAGAATCCCCTGTAGTGCAGGTCAGCAGAAACCGGACTAAGTACAGTTGAGATTAGAGGAGCGTGTGAACTATTATCTGAAAAGAAGATATAATCCCAGTAAATCTCCATATTTGTCCTGATCCTTATCCTATGATCACCTGACAGGAATTTGCCTGTCAGATCGGCAATTACAGTCTTATCCTTTCCCATTGGAAATCCCAGGTTCTCAATTACCGTTTCCCATTCACCTTTCCTGTTCATTACCTGAACATAAGGACGAATAACTTTCAGACTGTCTGATTGTGAGATAGCTACATTAATGCTGGCATCGGTAGGAAATATCCATCCATTGAGAAAAAGTAACAGATTTTTGCTATTCCCGACTTCTCCCGGATCGAGGATCAGGTCGTGCATTTCTGTTACTCCCTGGTATTTCCCGGGATTAAAATCAGAGAGATACTTGTCGTCTTTTGCGGCAATAAAAGAAAGAACATCATTACCATGTGAATCTTTAGCTGAAACCGGGATATGCTTCTCTTTAACCTGGAATTGTTTGTCCCCCGGAAAAGGAGGGGGAGAAAACTGTTCCGGAACAAAAACATCAACTGAATCGGGGTGATCAACAGCAACAAGTTCTACCTTGTCGTAGTACATCGTTTCCCATAATTCTGATGTAAGTTGAATAGAATATAATCCATTCTTCGGTTTTAATAAATCACCCGGGATTTTCAGGTAGTCATCAGATGCATCCGGGAATGCGTATGCTGTGTTTCCTCCCATAATACCAAGAGGCATACCGAGTGCACTTCTCCACATAACATCCTTTACAAATACAAATTCAGTGCCATCCCAGGTGAAGAGAAACGGACATGATCCTTTCAGTGTCTGTGCCTCAATCAGCGCCTGATCGGTACCCGGTGAAAATATATTCTGTGGCACACCGTTTGTCCAGGTGATTCTTATTACATCCGCTTTTGAGCGGTTTCCCAGCCCGAAATGAACGGTTGGATCAGTCACAACCATGGATTGGTAAAGATCGCCCGCTCTCATTTCAACTTTTGCTCCGATCCCGAAATGATTATTCTTGGCACTTCCGGCTCTCAGCCCTACAAGTTTCATCGTTACATAATGGTTATTGTTGCCACGATCATTTCGTAAAAGAGTAACACCACCATTTAAACCGGCTATCAACACATCCAGATCACCGTCATCATTGTAATCGAATAAAGTAATCTGACTTCCTGATCTGGGTTCTTCCGGCAAAAGTCTGGATACATCTTCAAAATTACCTTTGCCGTCATTATGATAAAGAAACACACCGCGTCCGCCTTTCTCTTCTGATTCGCCTGCAATTATAAGATCCTGAAATCCGTCATTGTCAAAATCAAAGAATTTAGCATCGTAAGCTTTAACATGCTTCATTGCAGCGAACATCTCCTTTGAGTTTTTTACCGGTTCAAAACTGCCATTGCCCTTATTGCGGAGTAGTTCTTGTTCTCCTCCGTTAATCGATGTAATGAAGAGGTCAAGAAATCCGTCATTATTGTAATCTCCAACAGCTACAGCGCCTGATCCTCCGTTACTTATAAGTCCGGATGCATCGGTAACATCTTTAAAAAATCCCTGTCGCTGATTTGAAAATAATTTATTGCCGTCATTCTCACTCACAACAAAAATATCAATGTCTCCATCGTCATCAAAATCTCCAAAAGCAGCTTCACGGCTATTTGAATTTTTACACGACAACCCCATTTTTTCAGCCATCTCCTGAAAAGTGCCATCACCATTATTCCGGAACATCAGATTTGAATTTGATCTTGTTTCATATAAGTCAAGATCTCCGTCATGATCCATATCGAAGAATAATGCCTTATTTCCTCCTGTTTTGCTTCCAATCTGTGCTTTGTCAGTGACATCTTCAAAAACTCCTTTTCCGGCATTTCTGTAAAGTATATCACCTCCTTCTTTCACAATATAGAGGTCGAGAAAACCATCGTTGTCATAATCGGCAAATGCAGCCGAAGATTCCTTCCCTGAATGTTTCAGCCCGGCTTCTTCGGAAACATCTTTAAACCTGCCCATATCATTATTAAAGAGCCAATGCTTGTAGGTCGAAGATGCCTGATCATAGCTCCCAACGTAGAGATCCACATCTCCATCGCTATCATAATCAGCTGCTTCCACATGAGTTGAATACTTGAATTCAGGATTCTTGCCTTCAGTATTAACCGGAACAACATTCAAACCCGCAGATGCTGTAGCATCGGTGAATTTGATTACATCGAGGATTGATTTATTTTCACCTGTCAGAGAAGTGGGCTGCTGATCATAAGTAATCAGCGGAAAACCGATCAACGACCCGCCTGGTCCTTTTAGCTCCATAATACCTGCCTGGTATGGTGAAGTAACCTTCAGATAATTATGAAAAATAGTAAATTGTATAATCGCATTTTCCTTATCCGGTTTTTTTAGTAATGAGAGGGTTTTATTGTAATAATCAACGGCTTCCTTTGGAAACTCAGGGAATTGTTTATGAATTATTTCCAATTGTTCCGTAGCTTTATCGTTCTCTCCGTTACGGATGTATATATCGGTAAGACTAAGTTGCGGAACAAGATTATCCGGAGCTTTTTCAACCAGCTGAAGCAGGAAATTCTTTCGCTGTTGTTGGGATTCCTCATCTGTTGCTGCAGAATATAACTCAGTAAGATCATATAGTATTTTAACGTGGTCAGGAGCAAATTTAAGAGCCTCTTTAAGTTCAGAAATAGCCTTTTCACGTTCATCATTCATCTGGTAAACTGTTGCCAGTAACAACCTTATATCCGGATCTTTAGGATCAATTTTAATAGCTTCAAACAACTGTTTTTTTGCCTCTGGATATTTACCCATTCTTAAATATGCCAATCCCAGGTTTGCATATCCAAGTTTTTCATGGGGTGCAAGTTTGATAAACTTTAAAAATTCTTTTTCGGCTTCATCAAGTTTAAACTCTTCAAGATACGCAAGACCCATAGTTAGAGTCGTCATTAATTCAACTGATTTTTGTTTGCTCTCTTTTGCACTTTCCCTGCAGCTGAATAGAAAAGAGGAGCAAAGGATTAATAATAATAATAGAATGTTATATTTTTTCATTATAATAAATCATTAGTGTCCATTTAAATAT
>PLNF01000092.1 GCA_003141715.1 Bacteroidales bacterium
GAGGGCAAATGGCAATTCTTCTCCGCTTTTACCAATGGTTATCTGATCTCTGAAGAATACTATTCAAAAAATCTAAAAAACGGGATGTCTCTTAAATTCTATGCTGATAGTACAATGGCAGAAAGGCTCACATATTTAAACGATATAAAACAGGGAGAGTGGGTCCAATACTACCCCTCCGGAACTGTGAGCCTGAAATCGAATTATCTGAATGGTAAAGTCAATGGAAAGTTTGAAGTGTGGTTCGAAAACGGCAGTATTGAACTTTCCGGAAAATACAAAAATGATTCAAGGGATGGCCTCTGGATCATATATAAAAATGATGGGACTGTTAAATACAAATTGGAATACCTGGCAGGAGTTACAAAAGATCGCCAGATGGATATTGATGAATCTGACTTTTTAGATTCCCTGGAGAAGAACAAGGGGAAAATTTCCGACCCTGAAAAAACAGGAATCATCAGGTAATGAACGCTTTCAATCTTTCAGTCCGGAAGATTATTAAACTAAATTACTGTTCATGACTGAAAAAATTTCGTTAACCGAATTACAGCTGATCATAAGAGATTCTTTGTATCTGGCTTTACCTGATGTGTATTGGGTAATGGCAGAGATCTCAGAGCTTAAAGAGAATAATGCGGGACACTGTTACATTGAACTCATTGAAAAACATCCCGATGAAAAAAATGTCAGGGCCCGGGTAAAAGCAATAATCTGGAGCAACCGCTACAGATTCCTCAAAGCATTTTTTGAGAATATTACGGGAGAGTCTCTAAGAGAGGGACTCAAAATACTTGTAAAAACGAAGGTTGAATATCACGAGCTATATGGTTTGAGCCTCATAATATCAGATATAGATCCGGCTTTTACCATTGGAGAAATGGCAATGAAACGCCAGCTTATAATAAAAAAACTCGAGCAGGAAGGAGTATTTTCGATGAATAAGGAACTCATATTTCCGGCTGTCCCTCAGAGAATTGCTGTTATTTCTTCAAAAAATGCAGCCGGATATTCAGATTTTATTAACCAACTTAAAAGTAATAGTTTTGGATATGTATTTTATACTGCATTGATTGAAACATCATTGCAGGGTACAGAAACCGAGCAAGGTGTAATAAGAGCACTGGACAAGATTGCCTTGAACTCCAATTTATTTGATCTGGTTGTAATAATAAGAGGAGGAGGTTCACAATCGGACCTCAGCTGGTTCGACAGTTACAATATCGCCTACTATGTCACCCAGTTTCCTTTGCCTGTAGTTACCGGTATAGGCCATGATAAGGATGTATCGGTCACTGATATGGTAGCAAACAGGTCGCTAAAAACGCCAACCGCAGTGGCTGATTTTCTTATAGATTCCGTAAATGGTACAGAAAATCATGTTATTGAGATGAGTTCTGAGATTATTGACGCTTCACGGATCATTATTGAAAAGAATAAAAACAGGATTGAAGCATCCAGAATTAAATTATTCCCTCTTGCACGAATAATGATGTCGGATGTAAAAGATAAACTTTCTGCCGAAACAATTGAAATAATAAATATTGGTAAAGAAAAAATCATAAGAGCCGGTCTCATTCCGGCAAACCAGGAATCCAGACTTTCTTCAGCAGTAAAATCTTATTCTTCCGGAAAAGATATGGCCCTTAAGAGGTACTATCAGAGATTTATTACCGGTACAATTAATTGTCTGAGTGTGAACAATGTAATGTTGAATGGATTAGAGAATTCGCTACAACTTCTGAATCCTGAAAACATACTTCAACGAGGATTCTCAATTACTTCAATTAATGGCAGGATATTGAGGAACAGTGATCAGATAAAAAATGATGATCAAATTGATACACAACTCTATGAAGGAACTTTGAGAAGCAGGGTAGTGGAGAAGAAAGGGAGAAGGGGAGAAAAGGGAGATTGAGGGACTGGGGGACTAAGAGACGGAGAGACGGTAATGGTCGTATAACAAGGTAAAATACACAATTTTAAATCAAAAAATATGGCTAAAAAAGAATTTTCATTTAATAATGCAGTAGTTGAGATAGAGAACATTCTGCATAACATTGAAAGCGGTGATCTGGATATTGATAAATTATCTGTCGAAGTAAAACGCGCTTCTGAACTGATTAAAGAATGTCAGAAAAAATTAAGATCAACCGAGGAAGAAATTAATAGTATATTTAAAGACCTGGTATAAAAGTAAATCAGGACCGAAGTCCTGATTCACTGCTTTACTACCCTAAACCTAAATCCATGAAGAAAACTTTTACAACCTAAATTTGCTAACTTCTGTGTTGTTAAACGTTTATGAGACATAAAATGTTTCGCTTTTTACTAAATATTTAACAAAACGATATAATTATTTGATGAAATGATTATTTTTCTACACCAAGTACATCCTTGAATGCTTTAACGAAGGTTCCTTTTGGTAGTGCCCCCATTGCCATCTGTGGCTGACCCTTCGCAGGAACAAATAAAAATGAAGGGATGCTTCTAATGCCAAAAACCGATGCAAGTTCCTGTTCTTCCTCTGTATCTACTTTGAAGACATTAATCTTTCCATCAAAATCTTTCGCCAGCTCTTCCAGCACAGGAGCAACAACTTTGCATGGGCCACACCAATCAGCATAAAAATCAATTATACATGGCTTTTCACCCTCAAATTTCCATTCTTTGTTCTTCTCAAAATTGAATATTTTATTCAAAAATGTTTCTTTTGTAAGATGCTCTATCATATCATTTTTATTTAATAAACATAAAGAAATTGTGTTTGTTTACAAATAGGTCAACCTTTATGCCAATAAAGTGCAGATATCAATATTAGCCTATAATTGAGTATTAATTGTAACTTTGTCATGAATAATAAACAAATTGTCATATCTATATATGAATATATGTCTTAATGACAATATTTTCGAAACACTTTCGTCTGTTGTTACATCTGAAAATGTACAAGCATATGTTATAGGAGGCTGGGTGAGGGATTGTCTTCTTAAAAGAGACCATCCCGATAAGGATATTGATATTGTAGTCATCGGAAGTGGCATTGAGATTGCACGGAAAGCAGCAAGAAAGATACATCCCGGAATAAAAGTCAGTGTCTTCAAAAATTTTGGAACTGCAATGTTCAGGAATCAGGAATATGAGATCGAGTTTGTAGGTGCAAGGAAGGAGTCATACGACAGAAGTTCGAGGAAACCTGTTGTTGAAAACGGGACACTGGAAGATGATCAGAGAAGAAGGGACTTCACAATTAACACACTGGCGATAAGCATAAATAAAGAGACATTTGGTGAGTTTTTAGATCCCTTTGGAGGCATAGATGACCTGAAGAAGAAAATAATCAGAACACCTCTCGAACCCGACAAGACATTTTCAGATGATCCGTTAAGAATGATGAGAGCTATAAGGTTTGCCAGCCAGCTTAATTTCACAATTGAGGAAAACACTTTCATTTCAATAAAAGAAAATGCCGATAGAATTAAGATTGTATCGGTTGAAAGGATTGTCATAGAACTTAATAAAATTATAATGTGTTCTCATCCTTCCAAAGGTTTCATTCTTCTTGAAAAAGCTGGTTTACTCAGAATAATTTTCCCTGAGCTTGATAATCTTAAGGGGGTCGAGACTAAAAATGGGAAGGCACACAAGGACAATTTTCATCATTCAATAAAAGTACTTGATAATATCAGTAAGAAAACTGATAATTTATGGCTCAGATGGGCTGCACTGCTTCACGATATTGCCAAGCCTGTTACAAAGAAATATCTGCCTGATACCGGATGGTCATTTCATGGTCATGAATATATTGGTTCTAAAATGGTTCCGGATATTTTCAGAAAGCTAAAGCTTCCGTTGAATGAGAAGATGAAATATGTTCAAAAAATAATTGACCTTCATCTCAGACCAATAGCATTGTCGCAGGATTTAGTAACAGATTCAGCAATCAGAAGATTGCTTTTTGAAGCCGGCGATGACATTGACGATCTCATGATATTATGCGAAGCTGATATAACATCAAATAATGAAGCAAAAAAAACAAAACATCTTGAAAACTTCAAACTTGTAAGAAATAAACTTAAAGAGATTGAAGAGAAGGACGCCGTAAGAAATTTTCAAACTCCTGTTGACGGAAGTGAGATTATCTTGGCTTTTGGAATAAGCCCTGGTAAAGAGGTTGGTGTTATTAAAAATGCAATCAGGGAGGCTATACTTGATGGGATAATCCCTAATGAACATGAAGCTGCCAGGAAGCTGATGCTTAAAAAAGGAGTGGATCTTGGTCTCACTCCGGTTGACCCTATCACCTGACTTTAAGATCGAGAAGTACAGGCAGATGATCGCTAAACCCTCCCTGGTACTTATATCCGCGATACGTTGAAAACGGACTGAACCCCGGGTATTTGGGATCTTTTTTCAATAGAAAATCAGGTTTGAAAATTCTTAACAGATTTGGTTCAGTATAAAGTCCTTCTGTACATGTCAGAAGTTTCTTTGATACAATTACCTGGTCAATCATTTCCCATGTCCCCATATAACGATATGTCCCAAGGCCATCATCATCCAGCCTTTCAGAAAGATTTATCATGGATTTACATGAGTCTTCGGAGCAAATCAATGATTTAATAGCCTGATCATCAGGGGTAGAGTTAAAGTCTCCTAAAATGATTATTCTCGCTCCCGAAGGGTTTCTTTCAACTATGGAATCGACCTTTTCTCTAACCATAGAGGCAATTTGGAGCCTGTAATTCTCACCAGCCAGTACTCCTCCCCTCCTCGAAGGCCAATGGTTTGCAATAATGTGAATTGTATCTGAGCCGATTAAAAATTCAGTATAAAGGACGCTTCTTGAGTTAAAATCCTTTCGCTTAATTTCCGCCGGGATCCAGTACTTGTAACAAATAACATTTGCAACTTTTTTTCTATAAATGAGGCAAACGTCTATGCCTCTTCTATCGGGTGATTCCTCATGGATAATACTGTATTTAAATTTCGACAAATAAGTGCCATAAATAAGATCTTCCAGTACTTTCCTGTTTTCTATCTCACAAAAAACAATAACTGCAGGAGGGTCCCACTCCCCCGCTGCAACAATCGTTTTATACAGTGAATTTGTTTTTTTATTATACCTGCCTAAATTCCATCTCATCAATCCATCAGGGAGGAAGGCATTATCATCCGTTAGAGAATCATTATAAGTATCAAAGAAGTTTTCTACATTATAAAACATAATCCTTACGGGTTGAGATATCACAACCTGGGAATAGCCTGCGTTGAAAGTAAGAGTAAGCAGCAAGAGGGCAAATAATATGTCTGAAGAAATCCCCTTTGACATAAATCTTCCTAAAAAATAGGAGGCTACATAAAATCAGCCTCCTATTTATTTTTAATCATTAATACGCATTTATCCAGCGATATCTTCTGGCACTCTCACCAAATTTGACAGCAAGTGAAAGTTCATGAGTTCCATAACTTTGCGTCCGTATATCAGTTAAAGTGAAGTCGAGGGCATAAGCGAAATAAAATCTGTCATATTTTAAACCCACCATAGCTATGATAGCATCATTGGTTCTCCATGACACTCCGGCCCAATAATCTTCCTGATAATAGGCCCTGGCAGTCAGATCCATCTGAACAGATTTAAAAAACATATCAGAAGCTTTAATGAATGCAGATGGTTCAATAGTCCAATCTGGTGTCAATGGAAACTTAATCCCGCCTGTAAGGTAATAATTGCCGAGTTGAGCTGTTCTGATTTTTGATGTATCACCAAGTAATAATGAACCTCTGAGTAAATTAGTCATTGCAAATCCGACATAGTACCGTGATGTGGTGAAACTTGCACCAAAGTTGAAATCCGGAATAAAGACTGACCTGTCATACGAATTCAACAATGGGTCATCCTGATTTGTTAAAATCGCACCATTTGTATTAACTGCAAATTGATAAGCGGTCATTGCAAGCCCAAAAGAAAGGTCATTCGGTATTCCCCCGGTTCGTCCCATCGAAATATGGTAAGCATAAGCTAGCGAAAATCCAGTACGATGCATAATACCATTGTTGTCGTTGAAGACATATCCACCCAGACCTACCTTACCTCCTTTGGTAGGTTTAATAATCTTCTTCCTGACTGCTGTGGATTTTGATATGAAGCTATTTTTGAGGATACGAGTCTGAAAACTTGCAGCATATGTACTTGGTGCCCCTGCCATTCCAACCCATTGCTCTCTAACAGTAAGGTTGACAGTAGTATAACCATCGCGGCCAGCGAATGATGGGTTTATCAGAAAACCGTTCATTATGTACTGGCTGTACATGGGGACCTGCTGTGAAAAGGCCGTTCCAAAACTTAAGCTGAGAACAATCGCTTGCAATATAATTCTTAGATACCTCATATATTATTCGAAATATAGTAATTATTATCTGATTATACTTATCACACCCGATCTGGGTTTAGATCCATCATTAAGATGTAAAACATAATGATATGAATCTGTTGGTAAGAGCGTCCCTTCAAATGTACCATTCCATGGGTTTGCAGCTAAGTTTTTAGTATGGAATACAAGTTTACCCCACCTTGTAAAGACATAGACTTCAGCATCAGGGAACATATCAATATTCTTAATCTGCCAGGTATCATTAACCCCATCATTATTTGGTGTTATAATAGTAGGTATTTCGATACACTTATCAGAACCTGCAATGCCAACAATAATATCCTCCAGATGAGCAGCACATCCATTCTTGTCAGTAACAGTAACACTGTATGTTCCGGCAGGAATATCTTGACGGTCCTGTATAAGAATATTACCAGACCAAATCACGCTGTATGGAGGAGTCCCTCCTGTTATCGTAAGAGTTATCGAACCATCAGCAACATCAGGACATGAAGCATCATCTACCTTGGGACTGGCTATTGAAACTGCTGCAGGCTCAACTATTGTCACAGAAACATTCGCTGTACATAGATTTGCATCCTGAACAGTTATTGTATAAGCCGCACCAGCAAGATTGTTAAATGTACCAGAAACCTGGAATGTTCCACCGTTCAGACTGTACATATACGGAGAAATTCCGCCAGAACCTGTTATAGTCACCGATCCATCTGTTGATCCAAAACATGAAACATCAACATGTGAAGTTGAAACTGTCGGTAAGGAATTGACCGTCATTGTTTCAATATTAGATGTTGCAGGATTAGTGCTTGTACAAGTTAAACTTGACGTCAACACAACTGTGATTACATCTCCATTGGTCGGTACATAAGCATATGTCGGACTGTTGATCCCAACCACTGTAGCTCCCTTATACCACTGGTAAGCTGGTGTTGTACCACCATTAACAGGTGAAGCTGTGAAGTTAACTGTTGTCCCTGCACATACAGGGTTCGCATCTGCCGCTATTGAAACACTAACCGGCAATATCGGATTCACAGTCACAGTTACTGCATTCGATGTTGCTGGACCACCGCTCTGACATGTCTCATTCGAAGTCAGAACTACTGTGATAACATCGCCATTGTTCGGGATATATGAATATATAGGACTGTCTGTACCTACTGGTGTTACTCCATTATACCACTGGTAAGCCGGTGTGGTACCTCCATTAACTGGTGTGGCTGTAAAAGTCGCTGTTGCTCCTGTACATACAGGGTTAGCATCCGGTGTTATGGTTACACTTACCGGCAGTAATGCATTGACTGTCATGGCAACTATATTGGAAGTAGCAGGGCCACCGCTCTGGCATGTCTCATTCGATGTCAATATTACAGAGATCGCATCGCCGTTTACTGGAACATAAGCATATGTCGGGCTGTTTGTTCCAACTGCTGTTGCACCATTGTACCACTGGTAAGCTGGTGTGGTACCTCCATTAACTGGTGTGACTGTGAAAGTCACTATCGCCCCCGCACATACAGGGTTAACATCCGGTGCTATTGTTGCACTTACCGGCAGTAATGGATTGACTGTCATGGCAACTATATTTGAAGTAGCCGGACCACCGCTCTGACACGTCTCGTTTGAAGTCAGTACAACTGTGATAACATCGCCATTGGTCGGGATATATGAATATGCAGGACTGTTTGTACCTATAAGTGTTACTCCATTATACCACTGGTAAGCTGGTGTTGTCCCTCCATTGATTGGTGTGGCTATGAAGTTAACTGTTGTCCCTGCACATACTGGGTTAGCATCCGCTGCTATTGAAACACTAACCGGTAATATCAGATTGACAGTCATAGTAACTGCATTCGAGGTAGCCGGACCATCGCTCTGACATGTCTCATTCGAAGCCAGAACTACTGTGATAACATCGCCATTGTTTGGGATATATGAATATATAGGGCTGTCTGTACCTACTGGTGTTATTCCATTATACCACTGGTAAGCCGGTGTAGTACCGCCATTAACTGGTGTGGCTGTAAAAGTCACTGTTGCTCCTGTGCATACAGGGTTAGCATCCGGTGTTATGGTTACACTTACCGGCAGTAATGCATTGACTGTCATGGCAACTATATTGGAAGTAGCAGGGCCACCGCTCTGGCATGTCTCATTCGATGTCAATATTACAGAGATCGCATCTCCGTTTACTGGAACATAAGCATA
>PLNF01000131.1 GCA_003141715.1 Bacteroidales bacterium
AACGAGAGCAACCGAGCACCTTTGTACCAAAGTCAATTAAAAGTCAGGTTATTGCGAATACAATATAGAGATATCATTTTTGCCCAGAAGCAGACTATTTTGCTACCTCGGAATGTTGAGTAATAAATCTTTAAGGTTTGTACTGAAGGTTGACCTTATGAAATAGATTCTGATAGCGAGGTTCATCATGAATAAATTCAAAGACAGGGTATCTTAAATACCAGGTGAACCCAGGATCGTGAACTTCATAATCCTTTTCCAACATTTCTAATGTTCGCTCCTTATTGCCGGCACAAGCATAAAGTAGTGCAATTTCGCTAGGCTCTATAAACTTTGTCTTTGACTGCTTTACAAGACTATCAGCCTGAAGGTTCAATGCACCAGTTAAACCTCCGTTAGCATAACCCTGATCAAAAACATATGCATAGCCTTTGAAAGAGGTGCTGTAATATGCTTTCCATGCTTCAAGTTCTTCACTGAATCTTCCAACCTTATGAAGCAAAACTGTAAGATTACCTAAGGCTACACCATTACCAGGGTCAGC
Source organism: Bacteroidales bacterium (assembly GCA_003141715.1). Lineage (GTDB taxonomy): Bacteria > Bacteroidota > Bacteroidia > Bacteroidales > VadinHA17 > LD21. Next base: position 545 of record PLNF01000131.1, read on the forward strand.
TTTAAGAACTTCATGAAATATATTAATGGCATCATTATATCTACCTGCACAATATAATACTAAACCATAATCTGTTTTAAAATTTATATTCATCGGGTCAAGTTTTAAAGCTATCTCAGCTTGCTCCAATGCTTCTTTAGATCGTCCTAAAAGACTCAACCAATCTCCATAGGCAGAGTGTGCGTACGAATTGTTAGGATTAAGTGAAATGCTTTTTTTAATTGACGCCTCACCACCCTTGAAGTCATAGTCTATAAAAAACTGAACTTGACTTAAAGCACCATATACTTCTGAACAAGTACTATCTAATTCAAAGGCTTTAGCAGTATTTGTTTTTGCTATCGGTGCCACTTCTTCAGGAGTTGCAATTGAAAATATAGCACGCCCAATCCAGACGCTTGATATACCAACATATGCAAGCGCGTAATTAGGGTCTATTTCTTTTGCTTTTTCAAAGTAATGCAAGGCAATATCATAATCTTCTTTAGTGTACCTGACAATATGATTCAATCCTAAGATATAATCTTCATAAGCAGTCAGGCTTGATGTTGGAGTTTTCTCAATGAGTTGTTTTTCCTGGGGTGTTATTGCTGCTTCCAATTCTGCGGCTATTGACTGGGCTATCTGGCTTTGCAGACTGAAAATATCCGTTGCATCATTTATCTTTTTTTCGTATGTTTTTCCCCATAGTTTAAGCTCTTTTTTAAGCGCTTTGAAAAGGTTTACACTCAGGCGGATATTGTTGCCATATCTTTGCATATCACCCTCAACAATGTAGTTTACACTCAGTTCTTTCGCAATCTCAGGAATTGATTTAGTTGTCTTTCGGTATTTTTCAGCGGAAGTTCTTGATATAGGGTGCAGGTCTTTTATTGTCTGAAGATGATTTAATACATCCTCCATAAATCCGTTTATGAAATACTGATTGCTATCATTCGGACTGTCATTTATGAATGGTAAAACAGCAATGGATTTTTCAATAAGCCCTGAGGGTTTAAGTACTTTAGGAAGAAAGAAATAACCAAGAATAATAAACGCAAGTATTATAACAGATGCAACAATTATTTTTGGGATAAGCCTTTTTGCCTTTTCAGGTTTTGCATTAACAACCTCTTTTAAAATCCCTTCAGTCTTTTGTCCAGGATGTTCTATTGCTGTTATAATATCCCTTATTGCGAGAGCTACTTTGTTGATCTGGTCACGGTAAATGGTTTTGTTCAGATTCTCATGTGGTTTTTCTTCAGTTGATCGTAATGGTCTGTTAACCCCGGCTGACTTATAAATGAACTCAATTCCACGAAGCACTCCTCCAAGAACGGATTCACACTCCTTAATGTCAGCAGCATCCAAATCGTGGATTCGAACAGGTAATACCCTGTTTGCCACATTCCCATTTGGCAGTTTTACCTTCAATCCAAACTGATCCTCAGATGCTTCTTCTACAAAAGCTTTAAACTCATGCTCCCAAGCGAAGGACTTTGGGTCACAATAAGTTCTTGAGATGATGGGAATAAAGACAAGACACTTCAGTTTGTCTTTCAACGAGGCATCAACATCGTGAGTCTCCAGAAGTCCATCATGAGGGTTGATGTCGAAATATACACTAATCTCCTCTTTAAATGTAGATTCAAGTTCTGTCTTTAGAGCATCGACAAACTCACTAACCCACCTGTCACCTTTATTATCTTTCTGGCGGTAGCTGATGAAGATGTCATATTCGTAACCCGGGATGAGACTTGCCATGATAGATATTTATATCATAAAGTTAAGAAAGACAATGATACAAGCCAAATAAAAAACCATCCACCCAGGGATTAGCCCAGGTGAATGGAATTAGCACGGTTATTTCTCAGTGGTTCTTGAGATTTTAGAGTTGAGAGGAACCATCTCAGAATAACAGTAAAAAAGATGCAGCATGACTCAACTTTATAAAAAAACCACCCCTCCCCAAAGAGAAGGATGGCGAATCCTGGTGTTCGATTTTTTGGGATCTAGTAACCAGGAATTAAGGATAAACTTGTCTGATTTTAATCCTTGGGATATCAATCAAATCCAAGATCATTCTCAGCAATATCAGCGTCCAATCTATGCCCTTCGAAGCAACGAACAATAACTTATATCCAATCGAGCTTAAACTGGCTCCAGTGGATCGCTATAGGGCTTTATTCGTGCCTCGAAGGTTGCCGGTATTGCAGCACATTTTACCTTTATAGACTTCTTCGCTTTTTCTTGGTTCTCATCTTACGAAAGAAGTACTTATCTCAGTATTCAGATGGTAATATTACGACTCCATCAATTATCCAGATTTTAATGAAATTCAAAGGGAAATCTGAAAATTCTACTGATTGAGAGATTAAGGGCTTTGTCCCTACATCGCTCCGGCATGAAAGGTTCCAAGTCAAGTCTTTCCGGCTTTGTTTTAACTCCCAAATTTGAAATTTCACATCTCTGAGAGCTTTATGAGACTGATAGATTAACAAACTATCCATTAACCAAAATGCATCCAGAGTGTCTCTGACAAACTTAATTCCGTCGCTCATTAAAAGAGGACTCTTACCAGGGTACAAATGTTTATGATACATTGAAGTTCCGTGGAATTGTCTTAATTTTTTTGTAATCGTTTTGGCATTCATTTTTACATGGCTAAATGATTAATAACAAAAAAGGGCTGGATCTTTCGAACCAACCCCTCAAGATTTAAGAAAGACAATTAAACAGTCGCTTTGTCCTCTGCAGAATTTGAATATTCGTAAGTATGCGTAATCTTCAATTTCCGGGTGCTATTAGGTACCGGGACAAGATATTCAGGACAATCTACCTTCACAATTTCTCCAGGGATGCTAGATCCAATTAATTTTTTAGCTTCATTCTGGTTAAGTGTTGTAGGAAGTGAAATGGTCTTTGAACGAAGATAGAATTTGCCAGTTGCCTGCGACTTCTGAACTTCTACATTTCCTTGAAGTACAACAATGTTGTATTCTTCTTTCGATTTCGAGTTTACCCTCGTTTGGGCATCAATTACTTTTAGCATTTTAATAGTTATTAGTTAAACATTAAATGAATAATAGCACCCAGAATATCCTGTAACGTTATCTGGCCAACAGGACACAAAGAATGCCATCCAAATTCTAATGACTACGACGATTTCGGTGTTGAAAAAAAGAGTACTTATTATACAAAGAAATGAATAGGGGTGTGGGCTTGGGAGGTGTACTCTTGTGATTTTCCAAAAACGGTTTTCCATTTCGACCGAACCGGGCTTGGTTTTATATGGGGCAATGAGTCATGACGGCATACCATAAATTTTCAAAAATTTTTTTTTATTTGAAATTTGGCTTTTATATATGGCAGCTTTTCTTTAGCGTCAACGAGTTTGTACTTAGTATTAGCTGATTTATTCAATTTGAAAACAGTTCCGAAAAAGGGGCTTAAATTCTACATGCTTAGTTTCATTCATACAAAACCGGCATGGAAATAATCTCAACTTAAAAGAAATCGTACTTTAGCAGTTTCATGAATGATCTGTTCAAAACGTGGCTAAGGATAAATATACATTACCGATTGTTGATTCTCTGAAGGAAATTGGATTCCAGTTTGAATATGCAAAACTGGATGAGGCGATTCCATATATCCAGAGTTTTGTTGATGCCAATATTGAGAGTCTCATTTTACATTATTACCCTGATCAATATATCTATGATGATGACGGGAATACTGTTGATTTAATTAGATGGGCTGATCCAACGAAGATCGAAGATGAATTGTTTGATGATAAGGAGAAAGAATTAATTGAGAAAATAATCCGGATCGAGAAAGGTGATATTAAACTTGCAGATTATGCTTTATTTGTACACTTCAAGTTCAGAAAGGACAAAAAGGCAATACTTAAAGCTCTTAATAGGAGACTAAGGTATATTTATGGAGCTACCGGTAATCTAGTTTATCGTTTTGGCATATGGAATCTTGATTTTGTGGAATGTATAAAGGAATGTTTATACCATAAGGTCCTTGATGATTT
>PLNF01000065.1 GCA_003141715.1 Bacteroidales bacterium
GCTCTCAGCTTCGCAATCTCCGGAAAATAGTTTGATCCCGTTCCGAAACTGAATCTGATCTTTGAAGCGGCAATATCAGCACTTATTCCCCTATCGGTAAGTTGTGCCATATATTCACTACCCATTGAAATCCCGAAAGCCAGTTCCTGAACTATGCCGGCTCCTGCATTATTGAAGTTCGAAGCATTCAGATGGATAACCCTGAAGTGCGGCAGGAAAACTGAAGAATATACCACTGAAGCCAGATAGTCAAATCCCTGTTCCGGAGCGATACATAACGTACCGTTAAGCATCAGCCTGCTTAATGGATCTGCTTCAAAGGCTCCCCTTATTTTCAGAGGATCTGACCCGGATTTCTTTACATAATTACTTATAAGATCAGTTATCTCTTTTGCTTTCCCGTTTGACAGGAAGTTAATTTCAATTGCTTCGAGTTGTATTCCCTTTAAAAGAATATCAAAATTATTTTCATTGATTGTCTCAGGATCAGCTATTATAAAACCAAGTGAATCAACCCCTTTCATCAGGATTGTAAGAGCTTTCTGGTTCGCTTCGGAATAATCGGTGACTTTTATATTTTGCCTTAACAGCCAGTTGTTATTCTTAATCTTTGTACCTCTTATGAATGGGAATTCGCCTGGCAGAGTGTTGATATACATAAGGTTTTCAATATCCTCCATCCGGTAAAAAGGTTTTACATCAAAACCTTCATTTGTTTTCCAGACAAGTTTTTTATTAAAGTCAGCTCCCTTCAGGTCAGCATTGATCTTATCCATCCACTCCTTTGTGGTTACTGGTGGAAACTGATCAAATAATTTTTCCTTTTGCACCATTCTTTCTACGGTTGTAATTAAAAACACAAATTAAATGAATCGGTGTTTATAGTTTTTATGAAATTTATCATATCCGGATGTTTGAGGAATGGCTTACTATTTCCCTGCAAATTCCATCAGGAAAGATTTAATGAACGGATTAAGGTCACCATCGAGAACTGCCTGCACGTTTCCGGTCTCATGGTTTGTGCGTAAGTCCTTAATCATTTTATAAGGATGAAGCACATAAGATCTTATCTGTGAACCCCATTCAATTTTTTTCTTTTCCCCTTCAATCTTTGCCTGCGCCTCTCTTTGCTTTCTGAGTTCGAGTTCATAAAGCTGCGATTTAAGGATCCTCATTGCATTCTCCTTATTATTGAGCTGCGATCGTGTCTCCTGGTTTTCGATTACCAGTCCTGAAGGCTTATGTCTTAACCTTACAGCTGTTTCGACCTTATTAACATTCTGTCCCCCTGCCCCACTCGACCGGAATGTGTCCCAGGTAATGTCGGCCGGATTAATTTCAATCTCAATATTGTTATCAACAAGCGGAGATATAAAGACCGATGCAAAAGTCGTCTGACGTTTTCCCTGTGCGTTGAATGGTGAAATCCTGACAAGCCGGTGAACACCGTTTTCGCTTTTTAGATAACCATAGGCTCGTTCCCCATCAATCTCCAATGTCACTGTTTTAATACCAACCTCATCACCAGGCTGATAATCAAGCTCTTTAACTTTATAGTTGTTTCTTTCGGCCCAGCGGAGATACATCCTCATGAGCATTGCAGCCCAGTCGTTGCTTTCAGTGCCTCCGGCGCCTGAGTTTATTTTAAGAATTGCCCCAAGCTGGTCCTCCTCTTTCTGCAGCATATTCCGGACCTCCAGGTCTTCGATCAAGGAGAGGCAGTTCTTATACTGGTTATCAACTTCTTCTTCAGTTGCTTCTCCTTCCCTGTAAAAGTCATTTATTACACTGATATCATCGATGGCAGAATTAATCTTGTCAAAGGCTATTGTCCAGCTCTTCAGTTGTGCAATACTTTTTAGAAGGTCTTCAGCTTTTTTCGGATCATTCCATAAACCAGGCTGTTGTGACAGGCTTTCTTTTTCTGCAATAAGTTCCAGTTTACCCTGGATGTCAAAGGTACCTCCTTAACGCATCGCGGCGTCCCGATAAAGCTTTTATCTGTTCGTTAGTTATCATTTCTGAATTTTTGCACAAATTTAGTCTTTTATCGTATAACAATAAGACAGAAAGCTTTATTTTTGGCATTCTCAAGAACTAGTATGTTGAAACTGATCATATATCTCCGCCCCATTGCAAGGTATTTGTTAATTGCCTGGCTATTAACGATAATTATTGTATCGTCTATACCGAATATTCCGACATTAAAGATACATACTGCAAAGGCTGATATCAGGCTCGATTATCTGATGCATTTTTGTGAATATGGAGTTTTGACTTTCATGGCACAGCTCTCATTTACAGGCAATGAGTTTAAGATCAGCTACAAAAAGTTCTTCCTGATAACAGTAAGTCTGATCCTTTTTGCTATTCTGGATGAGTTACATCAGAAGCTTATACCGGGAAGGACATACAATGTAAAAGATATAGCAAGTAATGTGACAGGAATTCTGGCTACAACAGTTTTTACCCTGCTGATATTCAGATCGATCAGAATCAGGATGAAAAAAAGCTGAATAGAATTCCCTGATTATTTTTTAGTTACGCAGAGCATTTTTATGGAGGACAATGCGATTTGCTGAATACCAGAGATGTTCCATTAATTTTCATCATAAAATTCATACAGATATTCAGTGTTAAAATCTATACCATGTTCTGTTAGGATTCCTAAATATTCTTCCTTAAAGCTCCCTTTTGAATGATGAGTTTGTTGATTTAAAATGTATTTGTAAACATTATCTAAATCACGATAGCCAACCGTAAATGCACCGTATCCCTCTTGCCAACTAAATTTAGGTACTATAAGACGATTTGCATTAATATAAGTTGATGAACTCCGTTTAATATCTCTAACGAGATCTTCTATGGATATTGACGGACAGAATCCAACAAGGATATGTATATGATCGTCGGTGCCATTTATTGCAATAGGATTGCAATTTTCCCCTTTTATAATGCCATATATGTACTTATGAACATTCGCTCTAACAGTGTCTTTTAGCATAGAATGCCTACCCTTTGGAGTAAATACGCAATGTGCATACAACTTGGTATAGGTGTTTGGTTTCATGTCAGTTAATTTTAAAAATGCAGCCATTAAAATTAAGAAATCATTTTCAATTAATCATGAAAACGCCATTATGTTTTTATGAAATTTTTGGTGAAACCGTTCCGCGGTTCTATCATCATTTCATACACCGATCCTATTATTGGTGGAACCGCTCCGCGGTTCTGATTTCATTCCGTGACGTGTTTCTATTATTGGTGGAACCGCTCCGCGGTTCTGATATCATTCCGTGACATGTTTCTATTATTGGTGGAACCGCTCCGCGGTTCTGATTTCATTCCGTGACGTGTTTCTATTATTGGTGAAACCGCTCCGCGGTTTGTCTTAAAATTGCCTTTGGAATTGGTATAAAATCTTATCTTCTGACAATGAGCTAATTATAATCAACCCCAGAGGGGTTTCACCAATAATAGAAAAATGTATAAATAGTTTTCAGAACACCGGAGGTGTTCCATCAATAAACCCTATAGCCGGAAAAAGAACCGGTTCCTGATTCAGTTGACAACCCTGTTTTAATAGTAATTTTAACCTTATCCCCGGAAATTAGTTTCATAGTAATTGCATTAGAAAATGATAAACCTCCAGTAATTCCAGATCTAATTATCTCATAAATTGAACTATTTAGATATATTTTTAATTCCCGTGAATCGCCAGTTCCTGTGGCAGTGTAACCTATATTAAATGCATATACTCCAGATGTAGGGGCAGTAAAAATTCCAGAAATTGCATCAAAACCTGATCCATCATTATAACTGACATTACCTGGGATAAAATCATATTCGGTAACATTAAGTAGTCCAGTTTCGGATACCATCTTTATTGCCCTAAAAGCAATCAGACTTCCTAAAGTAACACTGTTACCACCTGATACACTTAAATTATAAGTTGATGGATTATATGTAAGCGTCTGATTATCCGTATTATCCATATACTTACTCAGATCAACCCCGGTTGAGGATAAATTTTTATCTATTGTCAGCTGATTGCCTGTAAGATGAATATCCTGAATCCCGGCTGTTATAAGCGTAGAAAGATCAGCACCGGTGCCATTTGACAAACTCAGAATTCCGGATGCACTATTATAAGAAAGGTTTTGTTTAAACGGACTCAGATCAATTACTGTTGCAGAAGGGTTTTTAGTTATTTTAAGCTTGTTGTTGATATCGAGCTGCAGATCCTGTATCTGATTGGTCAGACCTACCTTATTACCACCCAGTATAGAAAGTGTATCCCCGATAAGCGTAAGCTGGTGAGGAACATTAAGCGATGAAAGGTTTACTGTATTTCCATTTAAAATTGAAAGGTTATTACCATCAAAGGAAAGTGTCTGATTATCAGATGCCGGATCACCCGGATCGCCTTTCAGTCCCTGGGGCCCGGGCTCAAGGGATTTCTGTGCATAAAGGGCATACGGTACGGCAAGGAACTGCATAGTTCCCATATCTATAAAATCATTATCAAATTTTACTTCTACTTTGAGATAATGATAAGCCGTGTTCCATTGAATCTGGGACAGTTCACCATAAAGACCTCCTGTTGGTGTCCCGTTACCAATAATTATAGAAAAAACACCAAATTTCGAAGTTATAACATCCGAATGAAGCTCCTGATAAACAACTGTTCCAAGAGGATTGCCGGAGATAATTGAAAATTTCACATCGATACTTTTGTTGGCAAGTTCCTTGCCGGAATTATCTCTTGCCACAGCCTGGTAAAAGATGCCCAGAGGAACATTCTGCCCAAAAGATGTTAAACCTGAAAGTAAAAACAGTAACAACACATAATACCTCTTTAAACCTTTTAAAGCCATAGTTTTCCGGATTACATTTTCTCTATTTTAAATATTCTATTAATTGTTCCATCATCGCTGGTTACTCTTACAAAATAAAAACCGAACTTGAGGCTGGTAACTTCAATCTGCTGTATATAATAATACTTATCATTAAAATCAATTGTTGTCGAATTAACTACCATTCCGGTAATATTAATTATTTCAATCCTGAATTTTCGGGCTACATCCCCATATAATTTAACATTAATAAAATCTGTTGCAGGATTCGGGAAGACATCAACTCCGGTTCCTTCAGGTATGATATTCGTAGAAATCTTTATCCCTGGTTGCTGAAATCCCTGCGTTAATTCAAAACCTGCATTACCGATTATTTCGACCGCTGTCTCCCCAATAGTCTGTGAATAATTTATTACTCCGGTAGTTGCTAATCCTGCGGCAGGAACCAATACCATGTGCGACAATTGCTGGGAAAAACCGTTTGTCCGGAAAAATAGTAATAGAAATATTAAAACCTTGGTTCCTTTAATCATGTTATATTTATTCTGGAAGATCAAATATAAATGTATTTTTGAAAAAGCAATAATTTTTGTTGATAAATATGTTAATAACTTGTTTAAAAATCTTTATTCCAGCTTAATAATCTATTTTAATATGAATATCTGGAAACATTCGCCTAAATTTATTGATATTCTCTCTCTCATTTTTCTCATTTTGTCATCCAATGAAAGATTCCCCATTCCGAGCGCCGGCGAGGAATCCCCTGGTATATTATTAGATCCAAACCTGAATTATTCATAAATTTAACTAAAGTGTTATATTCCTTTGTGTTACTTTATGATGAAGTTTATTAATAAACAAATGTGCAATGCTAAAATCTTTCCTGTATCATAATCTTATTGAAGCGGGTTGCGATGAAGCCGGAAGAGGCTGTCTGGCAGGACCGGTAGTGGCGGCAGCTGTTATCCTCCCAAAAAACTATAAACATCCTGTTCTCAATGATTCCAAAAAACTTTCAGCCAGACAAAGAGCTCTTTTAAAGGATGAGATAATTAACTCAGCAATTACATGGAAGGTGGCATTTGTTGATAATACTGAAATTGATGAAATGAATATACTCAGGGCTTCTATAAAAGCGATGCATATTGCAATTGAAGGTCTTGAGAAGGTTCCGCAATTCCTGCTCATTGACGGAAACAGATTTTACGCTTATAAAGACATTAATTATAAAACAATCATAAAAGGTGATGGTCTTTTTTTTTCAATTGCAGCCGCCTCAGTGCTCGCAAAGACATTCCGTGATGAGTACATGGAAAAAATTCATAATGAGTTTCCTGAATATTGCTGGAATAAGAATAAAGGATATCCCACCTCTTATCACAGGGCAGCTATCATGAAATATGGAATAACTCCCTACCACAGAAAATCTTTTAATCTTTTTGATACACAGTTGAAATTCGAATTTTGAATATCCCATTATTAATTATTAAACTTAACTTTGACGGATAATTTAAAATCAATCTAAACAAGTTATATTGTCTGTATGAAAAAATTGTTTGCAATCTTATTAATCCTTGTCCTCAGTTTTGGATTCAAAGCTAAAGCTGATGAGGGTATGTGGCTGTTGCCACTTATCGAAAAATTAAACATTGGTAAAATGACTCAACTTGGGCTGAAGCTCTCTGCCGAAGATATCTACAGCCTAAACAAAGTCTGTGTTAAAGATGCTGTTGTTATTTTTGGGGGTGGCTGTACAGCAGAAATAGTTTCATCACAAGGTCTTATTCTTACGAATCATCATTGCGGCTATGGTTCCATACAGGCACATAGCAGTGTTGACCACGACTATCTCCGTGACGGTTTCTGGGCGATGTCGAAAGAAGAAGAGTTGCCAAATCCTAACCTTTCGGTGACATTCCTGCTCAGAATTGAAGATGTAACCAGTCAGGTCCTTGCAAATGTTAAACAGGGTATGAGTGAAACAGATCGTGCTGCAGCAGTAAGTGATGCTCGACAGGCAATTGAAAAGAAAGCTGCTGAAGGTAATAATTACAGGACACAGGTTGGAAGTTTTTATGGCGGAAATTATTTTTATCTTCTTGTATATGAGAGATATACTGATGTCCGTTTGGTCGGAGCACCACCTTCGTCAATAGGCAAATTCGGTTTCGATACCGACAACTGGGAATGGCCGCGTCATACTGGCGATTTCAGCGTTTTCCGTGTTTATTCAGGCCCCGATGGAAAACCTGCACCTTATTCAAAAGATAATATTCCGCTTAAACCCAAACATTTTCTGCCGGTTTCAATAAAAGATCGTAATAAAGGTGACTTTGCAATGATACTGGGCTATCCCGGAAGGACCAACAGATATATGACCTCTTACGAAATAAATGAACAGCTGCAGATCGTACATCCCGACAGGATTAAGATACGCGGTATCAAGCAGGAGATATGGATGAAGGATATGCTGGCCGACCAGAAGGTAAATATTCAGTATTCAGCGAAATATTCCGGTTCTTCAAACTATTGGAAATATTCAATTGGCCAGAAAAGCAGTCTTGAAAAACTAAATGTGAAAGCAAAGAAAGAAGAGCTTGAAAACCAGTTCAATAATTGGGTAGTGGCTACCCCTGAACGCAAAACAAAATACGGGGAAGCTCTGAATATGATAAAATCAGCAATTGAAGGAAGGGCAGAATATTACAATGCACTTCAATATCTCAATGAATGCATGCAGGGATGCGAACTTTTCAGCCTGAACCGAGGGGCTGCCGGTTTGGTTGCGGCACTGACAGCAAAAGATAATCAGAAAATATCGGATGCAGTCGATCAGATTAAGAAAAACAGCAGCGACTTTTATAAGGACTATAATCCTTCTACAGATATTAAATCGATGAAAGCGATGCTGAAGCTTTACAGGGCAGACGTACCAGCTAAATTCCTTCCCGATTTTTATGTAAATGTTGTTGATAAGAAGTATAAAGGCAACATTGACAAGTTCGTTGATGATATGTTTGCCAAATCTATATTTGCAAGTGAAGCAAAGCTGAATGCGTTCCTTGGTAAGCCTGTTCTTAAAACCCTTGAAACTGATCCTGTTTACCTTACTGCTACTTCAATTAATAAGATTACAGTAGAAACATCAAAAGGATTAAGCCAGTTTGATGCAGGAGTGTCAACAGGAAGAAGGCTCTGGATTGCTGCTTTAATGGAGATGGCTCCGGAAAAAACCCAATATCCTGATGCAAACTCAACAATGCGTCTTACTTATGGGACTGTTCAGGATTATGATCCGAGAGATGCTGTTACCTATAAATATTACACAACACTTCAGGGTGTAGTGGATAAATACAAACCAGGCGATTATGAATTTGACCTTCCTAAAAGGCTCATTGATCTGAACAATAAGAAAGAATATGGCAGATATGGATCTTCAAAAGGGTATATGCCAGTTTGCTTTCTAACCACAAATGATATTACAGGCGGGAACTCAGGCAGTCCTGTGATGAATGGAAACGGCGAATTAATAGGATTGGCATTCGATGGTAACTGGGAATCAATGAGTGGCGATATCGCTTATGAACCCGAACTTCAAAGGACAATCGTTGTCGATATCCGCTATGTACTCTGGATAATGGATGTTTATTCCGGTGCAAAACATCTGGTTGATGAGATGACTATAATTCAGTAAAAAGTATTATCATAATAAAAAACCCGGCCATTTAGTCCGGGTTTTTTTATATTGTATTCCAGAGGGTCCTGTTTTTAGTGTAATGCCCCTCAAAAGGGGGTGCATCGATTTGCCGTATCTTGCAAAGGTAATTCTGTACTGGTGAATTTGATTATCTTTGCACCAAATTTTGAAATATGCATTTTAGCCTTATAGAGATCCTTGCTGCTTTTATGGTCCTTTTTGCAATTATTGACATACCGGGGTCAATTCCTATAATTATTGATATTAAAGCCAAATCCGGTGATATTAAATCAACCAAAGTCACATTTGTATCATTCTTAATACTACTGGCTTTTTTACTAATAGGAAGCCCGTTGCTTGGAATCTTCGGCATTGATGTATCATCTTTTGCAATCGCCGGTTCTTTTATCATTTTTTTGATAGCCATGGAAATGATCCTTGGTATCGAACTCTTTAAACAAGATTCACAGGGCGGAGGATCGATATTCCCAATAGCTTTTCCGTTAATCGCCGGAGCCGGATCAATTACTACAATTCTTTCTTTGAAAGCTGAATATCAAACAATTAATATTTTTATTGCCCTTATTCTAAACATGATAGTAATTTATCTTGTATTACGATTAACTTCAATATTTGAAAAGATACTGGGTGCCGGCGGACTGCAAATCTTAAGAAAAGTTTTCGGCGTCATACTGTTATCGATTGCAATTAAGCTTTTCATTACCAACACAGGTATTGTCCTGCATCATGCTAAATGAAATTACCATATATACCGATGGAGCTTCAAGCGGTAATCCGGGTCCGGGAGGATTTGGAGTAGTACTTGTTTCGGGCAAATACAGGCTTGAAAAATCAGCAGGATTCAGGCTTACGACAAATAACAGGATGGAGCTTATGGCAGTTATTGAAGGGCTTGAAGCCCTGAAAATAGCCGGCAGCAGGGTAGTGGTTTACACCGACTCGAAATATGTTGCAGATTCCGTCGAAAAAGGATGGGTATTCCAATGGGAATCCAAAGCTTTTAAAAAGAAAAAAAATCAGGATCTCTGGATAAGGTTTCTTAAGATTTACCGGAAACACAATGTCAGGTTTGTATGGATAAAAGGCCATGCTAATAACACTGAGAATGAGATTTGCGACGGGTTGGCGGTGGATGCCTATTCAAAAAGTTCACTCACCGAAGATGCTGGCTATTGTCCTGAGGATGAAAAGAATAAATTATTATAGCTGAGAACAAATTAAAACAGGTTTGCGTTTGTTAAATTATTGAGGCAATTTTGTAAAAAAGCATGCAGATGCAAAAACTTTATATTAGTCCGACAAATACCACGCCTGAGGTTGACTTTTCACCTCAGAAAAATATTTTTCTCATCCGCGGAATATCTTCCCCTGAAGATGTTCGTGCAATGTATTACCCTGTTATTGAATGGATTGGAGTATTCGTTAATGAAATTATTGAAGGAAAGTATAAGAGTTATGCACCCGATTACCCTCTAAAATTTAAGGCCGATTTAATTTATTTCAATTCATCGTCAGCGAAATTCCTGTATGACATTTTTATAGAGTTGAAGAGATTAATCCCACATGGGATACCGGTTATTGTTGAATGGTATTATGAGGAAGAAGATATTGACCTGAAAGAAGGAGGAATGGATATTGCATTACTCGCCGAAATGGAATTTTTATTTATCCCGAAAAAAGGTGATTCCTGATGAGGGGACAAAAAGAACTTTATTTGCTTTTCAAAAAGCTGAATATTCAGTTCGAGTATCATGAACATCCTCCCCTTGCAACCATCGAAGATGCTAAAATTCACTGGGAAAACTATAATTCAGGAAGATGCAAGAATATCTTCTTTCGCAATCATAAAGGAGACAGACACTATCTCGTAATCTTTGAACACCTGAGACAGCTTAATATCAGGGACCTTGAAAAACGTTTAAAACAGGGGAAACTTACGTTTGCTTCCGACCTGCGACTAAAAAAATATCTTGGCGTCGAACCTGGTTCTGTTTCACCATTCGGTCTTATCAATGACTCTGAAAAACACGTCCACCTGTTTATTGATGAGAAATTAAATGAATTTGATCGGCTTACTTTTCATCCGAATATAAACACTGCTTCATTGGTTATTTCAAAATCTGACTTCCTGAAATTCCTGGAATACACCGGGAATACGTTTGAATTTATCCGGCTTTACGAATAAAGTAACAATTACACATTTTTACCTCTTCCCCTAACCCTCTTCTCACAAGAGAAAAAGGGGTAACTAAATAATTAACAACGTATTAGCTCCTCTCCCCAGGGAGAGGGGTTGTGGTGAGGTAAAAAATAAGAACATAAAAAGTGATGATCTCTTGCATCAAAATCCAATCTTTTACGTCCTTATTGAGAAAACCGCTAAATCAAACTCTGCATGAAAAGATTTTTTATTACTATACTTCTTGCATTAATTTTCCTCGCGGTGCTTTTCGGACAAGATCCAGAGAAGAAGCAATATTCTGCTACACAGATAACGATCCCTCCTGTTATCAACGGAGTTCTCGATGATGAAGCATGGCAGTCCGGTACCTGGGCTGGCGATTTTACTCAAAATCAGCCATTTAGTGGGAGACCGGAAACTCAACGAACCGAATTTAAGATTTTGTTTGATGATAATAATCTCTATGTGGCGATTAAGGCTTATGATACATCACCTGACAGTATTGTTAACCGCTTAACAAGACGTGATGAGGCTGACGGAGACCTTGTAGGTATAATTATCGATAGTTTTCATGACCTGCGCACCGGTTTTTTGTTTGGTGTAAGTTCTGCAGGCGTTAAGTATGACCAGATGTTTACCAATGATGGGCAAAACCAGGATGCTTCATGGGACCCAAACTGGTGGGTAGAGACTTCCGTCAATAAGGATGGCTGGGTTGCCGAGATGAAAATTCCCTTCAGCCAGGTGAGGTTCGATAAGAGTTCATCTGATGGCTGGGGCCTTGATGTTGCAAGAATTTTATACAGGAAGAACGAACAAACTTTCTGGCAGCATATTCCACGGGAAGCTCCCGGATTGGTTCATCTGTTTGGAGAACTAAAAGGCCTGGAGCAAATCAAACCACGGAAAATTTTCGATGTAACCCCTTATGGTGTGGCCAAAACTGAAACTTTTCAGGCTGTCCCGGAAAATCCATTCCAGGCAACAGGTAAACTGTCAAAATTGAATGGCGGGATAGACGCCAAAATAGGCCTCACGAACAACATGACGATGGACCTGACAATCAATCCTGACTTTGGCCAGGTCGAAGCTGACCCGTCTGTGGTAAATCTTTCAGCTTATGAAACTTTCTTCAGTGAGAAGCGTCCATTCTTTATCGAAGGAAACAATATCACAAACTTTGGGTTAGGTATTGGTGATGGGGGTGTTGGGAACGATAATCTATTCTATTCCAGAAGGATAGGTCGCACACCACAAGGATATCCTGATCTGAAAGACGGCTGGTTTGCAGATATCCCTACCAGAACTGATATTCTCGGAGCAGTCAAACTTACCGGAAAGACTAAAGACGGACTTTCGATTGGTATTGTTGAGGCAATGACGGCTCAGGAAAAGGCGGAAATTGATACTATTGGCGGAAGAAAATTTGCAACAGTTGAGCCACTGACAAATTATTTTGTGGGACGGATACAGAAAGACATTAACAATGGCAACACCATAATCGGCGGGATTTTTACAAGCACTAACAGGGAAATCGATGCTGATGTAAGAGATATTTTGCATAAGGCAGCATATTCGGGAGGAGTTGATTTTACTCAATACTTCAATAAAAAAAGCTGGATGTTTAACCTGAATACAGCATTCAGCCTGGTGGAAGGCTCTAAAAAAGCAATTACAAATACACAGGAATCCTCGGCACATTATTTCCAGCGACCCGATAAAAACTATGCTATTCTCGATACAAACAGGACATCACTATCAGGATCAGGAGGGAGAATGGAGATAGAGAAACTGAACGGTCACTGGAATTTTATTGGCGCAGCTTTATGGAAAACCCCCGGCTTTGAAATTAATGACCTTGGTTACATGCGGACAACTGACCAGGTTCTTTCCGTACTGTGGGCCGGGTATAATCAATATGAGCCAAAAGGGATTTATAAGAGTTTTAATCTTAATTCTGATTTCTATGCTATTAATAATTTTGGAGGCGACTGGGTTGGGGGAGGTTATGAATGGAATGCAAGTATAAATCTAAAAAATTTCTGGAATGTATGGACCGGAGGTAGCCTTAACACTTCATCACTTTCCACCGATATGCTTCGTGGCGGACCAATGATGAAATTACCCGGCAACGTCAATCCACGGATCGGCTTCTCAACAGATAGTCGTAAGAAACTGGTCTTCAGCGTTTCAGCAAACGGATCAAAAGGTTTTGAAAACAGTTCTGATAACTTATACACCGAAGTGGACATAACTTACAAGCCAACTAATTATCTTGTTTTTACAATCAGTCCGGCATACAACAAGTCATACACAGAGCTTCAGTATGTAACTCAGACAACGTATAATGGCATTGACAGGTACATTTTTGCCAGCATTGATCAGAAAACAATAAGTACATCATTCAGGGTGAATCTGAACCTCAGCCCGAATCTTACTTTCCAATACTGGGGACAACCATTTGTCGCAACCGGAAAGTACTACAATCATAAATTCATTACCGATCCTATGGCAAATAATTACAAGGACAGGTTCTGGACATACAACAGTAATCAGATAAGCTTTGATACAGATCACTATAACATCGATGAAAATGTTGATGGAAAAACCGACTATACTATAGGGAAAAGTGATTTCAATGTGAAGCAATTTCTCTCAAACCTCGTGGTCAGGTGGGAATATAGCCCGGGGTCGACAGTATTCCTTGTATGGAGTCAGACAAGAAGTTATTACACCGATTCCGGTCAAATGGATTTTTTCAACGACATCGGAAATCTGTTCAATAAAGGATTAAATACTCCTCATAATGTGTTTCTTATTAAATTCAGTTATCGGTTTGGTTTAAAATAGGTTTTTTTTACGTGTTAAAAAGGGACATGTCGTGGCATGTCCCTTTCTTTTAAAATCCGTTAACATACTATCAATCAGGAATTATTTAGCATCCTTCATTTTCTGAATTTCACTAAATAAGGCTTTAAAACAAACAACTTGTGAATTCTGTGAATCCTCTGAGTTTTCCGGTTTCCTGCCATAATAATTGTCAAGAAATTGCCCGGCACCTGACCAGATTGTTTGCACCATACCCATATAACGATCTTTCATTTCGGGTGTGGAGCAGTTTCTGAACCTGACCATATCCTGTGCCTGAAGTACAGCATTTCCCGGATTCCTCCAGGGACAGGTAATGACACTTAATCCCTTCATTGCAAAATAAACCGGGGTCTGATCGGGCCGTTCGTAATGCCAGTCGCAGATAATCACGTCTTTCGGAATCATATCAACAGCCCTGAAGGTATTATTATAGCTTGCCTCCCATTCTCCCAATCCTGTTGTTTTACCATCGAGCAGTCTGTCACCCCATATCCATAATTTACGACCTTTCAGGGCAAGGTGATCTCTTATGGTACGAACTTCACCGGCGAACAGTTCTGCTTTATCTCTTCCGGAACAACGTGGACATTGTGCTTCCCCGATATAGAAGACTTCATCCATACCTGCATGGAATGCCTCAGCTTCAAACACATCGCAAATCTCATCAATAATGTCAAATACAATAGCATGAACATCAGGATTCAATGGGCAATAACTCTTGCAGTATAGTCCGTCGGCGTTTGGCCATACATATTTCTCAGGCATCTTCACCAATGGTGTCTCATCAAATTGCGGATAAACCTTCAATAAATTTCCTGTAATGCCGGCCCATGACTGGTGACCAAGCAGGTTTACCTGCGGTACTATATGTATGTTATTCTTTTTGCATACTGCAACCAGCTTTTTAACATCCTTCTTCGAAAGGGCTATTGAATCACCCAATTCAGGATGGCTTTCATACTGATAATTATAATCCACCCTCAGAATAAGGGTATTTACCGATCGCGGGGCAAGTTCCTCATCAATGAATTTAATGAACTCGTCGACCTCCTTCGATTGTGGCGCCGCGATACAAAAACCACGAACTGGCAGGATATTGGCCTGGTTGTCTTTTGAATTTTCAGAAACTTGTGAAAACGTAATACCGCTCATTGCAAATAGTAAGATTGAAAGAATATTTTTCATGACCTGCTTGATATAAGATTTTAATTTGAAAAGATCTTAAAGATAAAGTTATTGTTTTTTTAGTCTAAACCTGTTTTCGCCGAAAATTGTTTTGGTTAAGGGGAAGGCTGACACCATCCAATAATTTTAAAATCATGAAATGAAATAATTGTTGTCAGATAAGTAATGTAATTCTATCTTGCATCTTTTTTAATCAATGAAAGACTCACCCAGTAAAAGTTGGCAAATACTTCTTTATAAATATCCTTTCAGGAAGTATTTACTCCTTAGTTTTGTAACTCTCATTCCATTTCTGAGAGTATCATCACAGGTTTATTTTCAACAGAAGGTAAATTATGAAATTCATGTGACTCTTAATGACATGAAGCATGAATTAACAGGTTTTGAGTCCATTGTGTATATTAATAATTCTCAGGACACTCTTGGATTTTTATACTTTCATCTCTGGCCTAATGCATATTCCGACAAAAGAACCAAATTAGGCCAGGAATTAATAAAAAGGGATGGAAAATCAAAATTGTTCAATGATCCGGAGTTAAGAGGATATATAGATTCTTTAAATTTCGAGGTTGGAGGTCAAGGTATAAAATGGATTTTTTTGGCAGGGTTTCCTGATATCTGCAAGTTGTTACTTAATAAACCTCTCAAACCTGGTGACACAATATATATATCCACACCGTTTCATCTTAAGATTCCTGAAGGCGTAACATCCCGCTTAGGTCATATCGGTGAATCATACCAGATCTCGCAGTGGTATCCTAAACCGGCAGTATATGACAGATCAGGCTGGCATCAGATGCCTTATCTTGATCAGGGTGAATTCTATTCGGAATATGGCAGTTTTGATGTAAGTATTACGCTACCGGCTAATTATGTAATAGGCGCAACAGGAAACCTTCAGAACGAAGAAGAAAAGAAATGGCTTAATAAGCTTTCCTCAGACACAGCCTGGATGAGAATGCCCGACTACCTGGGGGAAGATTTTCCACCCTCATCAAAACAAATGAAAACTTTGCGTTATACTGAGAATAACATCCATGATTTCGCATGGTTTGCCGATAAGAGATTTCATGTGCTAAAAGGGAATGTCAGGCTTCCGGAATCCGGCAGAGAAGTTACAACATGGGCGATGTTCACTGACCAGGAAGCACATCTCTGGAGAAAAGCTGTCTCATACATATATAATGCTATATGGTATTTTTCAAAATGGAACGGGGACTATCCGTATAACACATTTACTGCAGTTCAAAGCGCTCTTAACGCAGGCGATGGTATGGAATATCCTGAGCTGACGGTAATTGGGGTGGCAAATGATTCATACCTACTCGATGAAGTGATAGCTCATGAAATTTGTCACAGCTGGTTTTACAGCTCATTAGGATCTGATGAACGCAGATTCCCTTATATGGATGAGAGTATCACATCTGCAAATGAATTAAGATATACGGGTGTAAGATATCCGGGGAAAAAGCTTTGGGAAATCGATTTGCAAAACAGGAAGCTGGCTAAATTCTTCCATATAGATAAAATGCCGGTTCAAAGGATTCAGGAACTCGAATGGCTAATTCCTGCACGCAGTAACCTCGAACAGAGTATAAATCTTGCAGCTCCGGAATTCAGCAACAATAATTATGAAAGTATAATCTATAGTAAAGCCGCTATGGGATTCAACTATCTTCGCTCTGATCTCGGAGATTCTCTTTATGACTCCATAATGCATGATTACTGCCGTTTATGGAAAGGCAAACATCCCCATCCTGACGATCTGCGGGATGTCTTTGAATCTCACACAGATAAGGATCTCTCCTGGTTTTTTGATGATTTTCTTGGAACGACCAAAAGGCTTGATTATAAGATTGTCCGGTTCAGGGAAGGGAAGGTGCTTATAAAAAATCAGGGCGAGTTAAAAGCACCATTGTTGATATCTGAACTAAAGGGAGATTCCGTCTGTTCAGAAAAATGGGAAGATGGTTTTGAAGGTCGTAAATGGGTCAGTACAGCTCCCGGAAATTTTTCTGAGATACGAATCGATCCCGACCATAAAATGACTGAATTATTCAGGCTTAATAACAACATCCGTACATCAGGTGTGTTCCGAAAAGCTGATCCTGTGCGTTTTCAACTCTTATATACAATTGAGGACCCTGATAAGAGATATTTAATTTATTTCCCGTCTGTTAACTGGACAAATACAGATGGCTTAATGGCCGGCGTAGCTTTACACAATGGAACAATCATACCAAAGCCTGTAGAATATTTTGTCATGCCGTTCTATTCTTTCCGTAATCAGGCAATTACTGGTTATGGGAAAATTTCGTTCAATAAAATTCCTTACGATAATTTCATCAGACTTGCCTCGCTATCGCTTGAAGGAGAACAGTTCGGGGCGCCGGGAGTTCAGGACTTTCATAGAGCCAGAATTGGATTAGACTTTTATTTTAGATCCTATAGCGCAATTGATCCTGTCAATCAGAAGGTCTTTGGCTATTATACCGCAGCATCCGATCTCAGCCAGATTGAATCTCTCGTCCCGGCGAAGATGCGTTCATATCTGCAATTCGGATACCTGCTTGACAGGACCAGCACTATCAATCCTTTCAACCTGGTGGTTTCCTTAGAATCAGGAAAATCATATCAGAAGACATCAGTAGAACTAAACTATAAGTACAGCTATGGAGGAAAGAAAAAAGGCCTGGTATTCAGAGTGTTTGCAGGAACGATGCTTAGAAATGATGCCTCAGATCCATTCTATGCCTTTTCTGCAAGCGGCCGAAGTGGTCGTGAACAATATTTATATGAAGGTGTATATCCAGACCGTTTCACGGAGTTTCCGAAAACCTTATGGTCGAGGGAGATGACTTTGTCTGAAGGCGGACTTGTTTCTGCTGTTAATGACAGTCTTGGATATAGTCGTTGGATTTTTTCACTATCCTTAACCAGCAGCCTGCCGGGAATTGCTTCAAAGATACCCGTCAAACCCTTTGTTAATTTATTACTTAACTATCATGGATCAGGTACAATTAATAAACCAACATTCTTCTATGAAGCAGGTTTAAAGACAGGTATATGGGATTATTTTGAGATTTATTTCCCATTTATTGTTTCTGATAATATAAAAGCAATAACCGGATCGTTCAGAGAGAGAATCCGTTTTGTATTAAGGCTCGATAAACTAAATCCGATAAGGTCAAAATCTTAGGCCTCAGATTAAATAGTTTCAAGCGATGCAATTATGCCTTATTGGCGCTGCCAAGTACATTTACAACTTTATGTTTATAAAGTTCTTTCAACTTATCACGGGCTGGGCCCAGATAATTACGTGGGTCAAACTCACCGGGTTTTTCAACAAAAACCTTGCGGATAGCAGCCGTCATTGCAAGGCGACCATCGCTGTCGATGTTGATCTTACAAACTGCTGATTTTGCTGCCCGGCGTAGCTGATCTTCAGATACACCGGCTGTGTTTTCCATTTTGCCGCCATATTTATTAATCTCGGCCACAATATCCTGAGGCACTGAAGAAGCGCCATGAAGAACAATCGGGAAACCCGGAATACGTTTTTCACATTCTTCGAGAATGTCAAAACGCAAAGGGGGAGGAAGTTCACCCGGTTTTACCTTGAATTTGAAAGCACCATGTGAAGTGCCGATAGAAATGGCCAGAGAATCAACTCCTGTTTTTTTCACAAAGTCTTCAACCTCCTGGGGTCTTGTATAAGAAGTATGTTCTGATGAAACTTCATCCTCTATTCCAGCTAAAACGCCCAATTCACCTTCGACAGTAACATCGAATTGATGAGCATATTCAACGACCTGTTTGGTTAACTTTACGTTTTCTTCATAAGGAAAATGTGATCCGTCGATCATTACCGATGAAAAACCCATTTCGATACACGATACGCAGGTTTCAAAGGTATCTCCATGATCAAGATGCAACACGATTGGAATTGCATAACCAAGTTCCTTTGAATATTCCACAGCCCCCTTAGCAAGATATTGGAGCAATGTCTGGTTGGCATATTTACGGGCACCTTTTGATACCTGCAGAATCACAGGTGACTTTGTCTCTACACATGCGCTGATAATTGCCTGCATCTGTTCAAGATTATTGAAATTGAAAGCAGGAACAGCATATCCTCCTTTAAAAGCATTCTTAAACAATTCTCTCGAATTCACTAACCCTAATTCTTTAAAATGTACCATAATTTACTGTCATTAATTAGCCACAAAAAGTAGTTATTTTAGACTTAACGTCCAAGCTAATTGATAAAAATATTCTGAGCCTCCAAAAGTGGTTAGATTGCCCAGCTTTTGTAGTTATCTTGGTTTGGTGGATTTTTATTTGACTCGTGTCATTATCTTTCAAAACTTTAATACGATGATCACTGACTGTGGCAAGTATTATACAAGGTTACGAATATGACATCTTCATCAGATACCTCCCCGTAATTACCGAGTTTGTGCGATCATTTTAAGAACCCAATAAAGCTCTCATTTCGTTGTCGCTGGTAAAATATTGATTTTTATGGCATGGTTCAAAAAGAAGAAGAAAAATTATTATAAGGTAAATGTATTGTCAAAAATCCTGAATAAGAAATTGTTAGTGAATTTATTTTTTTGCTTAGCATTGATTTAAGTTTTAATTTTGATATAAATTATGAAACTAGTTCTTTAAATTTTTTAATTCACTATCAAAATGGCAAGTATAATACCTGGTTATGAGTATGACATCTTCATAAGCTATCGCCAGAAGGATAATAAGTACGATGGCTGGGTGACAGAATTTGTCGAACATCTTAAAAATGAACTTGAGGCGACTTTCAAAGAAGATGTATCAATCTATTTTGATGAAAACCCGCACGACGGGCTGCTTGAGATTTATAATGTCGATAAGAGTCTCGAATTGAAATTAAAATCGCTTGTTTTAATTCCAATTATTTCCCAGACCTATTGCGACCCCAAATGCTTTGCCTGGCAGAATGAATTTGTCGCTTTTAACAGGATGTCCTCTGCTGACCCCTTAGGAAAAGATGTAAAGCTCGCAAGCGGGAACGTTTGCAGCAGGATAATTCCTGTAAAGATACACGAATTGGATACTTCCGATATTGAACTTTTTGAAAAGGAAATTGGGAGCAGACTAAGGTCAATTGAATTTATTTACGAAAGTGCAGGTGTGAACAGACCCTTAAAACCCTCTGATAATCCTGATAAAAACCTTAACAAAACTTTCTATCGCGATCAGATTAATAAGGTGGCAAATGCCATAAAAGATGTAATTTATGGCCTCCATCCGGATCCTGAAAGAAGGGCAACAAAATCATATCAGACAAGGAGTACTGCGGATTATGCCGGAAATCCACAGACAGAGGTTACCAGTAAAACTTTTCTCAGTAAAAGAGTTATCAAAGCTACTGTTCTACTGGTCTCAATAGGAATTATTCTGATCTTGTCGGTTTTATTCTTTTATCCAAAATATAAAGGAAAAACAAAAGCTGGATTAATGTCTGCTGAGACAGTAAATAAAGCCATAGCTGTTTTGCCAGTATCAAACTTTACCGGCAATCCTGACCTGGATTATATTGCTTCAGGGATACAGGATGCTTTAATTAGTGAGTTAGGTAAGTTGAGCAACCTGACGGTCAGGCCAGAACAATCAACCATGCAATTCTCCAAAAGCCAGGAATCAATTCAACAGATTGCTAAAAAACTAAGCGTAAATAACATTATCGAATCTTCAATAAAAGGGCCAGAAAATAATCTTCAGATAGAAGTCAAATTAGTTGAAGCTTTCCCTTCAGAAAAATATATCTGGAGCTCAACCTTCAGTCAGAACTGGAAAAACCTGGCATCAGTTTACAGCGATATAGTACGTCGTATTATGGACGGAATCCAGGTTAAAATAACTCAGCAGGATGATAAAAAACTGGCAAGCAGCAGGGAGCATAATCCTGAGATTCTTAAGGCTTATGACAGGGGAATTTACTTCATGAAAAAACACTCAAAGGAAGATTTTGAAAAAGGAATAAAATGCTTTAATGGAGCAATTGAAATTGATCCGGCAGATCCTTTGCCTTATCTTGGACTGGCTATAGGTTATGGTACATCAGGCCATACATCAGCAACGGCAGAAGATGCAGCAGCCAAGGCAAAAAGCTATGCCTTAAAAGCTCTTTCAATTGATTCGACCCTAACGGATGCATATGTTGTGCTTGCGGAAAGGTATCTCTACACTGAATGGAATTTCCCTGCAACGGAACATTGTTTAAAACGAGCCATGGACCTTAATCCTAATATTCCATCAGTCCATTATACCTATGGATGGTATTTTTTTCTTTTGAACGATGCTGATCAAGCTATATCTGAAATGAAAAAAGCAGTTGAAATTGATCCGACAGATCCAGTTAGTCAGGGTTACCTTGCATGGGCTTACTTGGATGTTGCCCGTTTTGATGAAGTCATAACAGAGGGACGCAAATTATTGCAGCTACAGTCCGACAGTACTCTTGCCTTTTATCTAATAGGATCAGCATATGCTGAAATGGGGATGTACTATGAGGCGATTGAAATGCACAAGAAAGGCCTTGCCATTAGTCCCGGATACGAAAACGGACTTGGAATCGCTTATGCCCGGGCCGGTCAAAAAGAGAAAGCACTCGAGGTCGCAGCAACAATGGAAAAGTCGCTGGATCAATGGTGGTATGCGTGGGGACTGGCCGAAGTATACGCTACTCTCGGTGAAAAACAAAAGGCTATAGACTGTCTTGAGATTGCCTATAAAAAGCATGGAGATTTTGTTCCATGGATGAATGGTGACCTATATCTTAAACCTTTGAAGAACGAGCCAAGATTTAAAGAGATTGTCAGAAAACTGAATCTTCCCGTATGATAAACAACTCTTACATACTTAAAACACTTCCATAAGTAATTCAATTTCTGCATTTTAGGTATAATTTGTCGATTTGTGTTTTGATTTTTTTCTTACTATGATTTAGTAAGAGTGTTTTTTAGTTGCACCAGAACTTAATCCTGTATATTGATTGATTAAAACAACAAGATATCGTACAAAAGCTATGAGATACTGCACCCCAGGCCGCACCTAAAGTAAAAACCCCGGCCTATACTATTGATAGACAGGGTTTTTATTCATTAATCTGAGGTCGGTGGCGGATTCGAACCGCCGTAAACGGTTTTGCAGACCGCTACCTAGCCACTCGGTTAACCGACCATGTGCGCCGAAGCCTTCTTTGACCACCGAAACGAAGTAAAGGTGGTAGCGAAGGCGTACCCTAAGTTTGGAGTGCAAAAATAATAAATTTTGCGTTATTTGTTGCCATTCATCAAATTCATCCCAATATTTTCTTAACCCTTCACCCCGCTCCTTCCCTTAAACCTTATGTTATTTACAAAAGATAGAATTGGAGGGGTTGCTTGCTGACCTCCCCAGGCCAAAGCATGCAAATAATCAGACAAGGATATCAGATTAAAACCCTATTAGTGAATTTCTTCAGCATTATAAGGTTTTTTCTTAAGCTATTATAAAAGAATTTACTAAATAAAACTCTAATTTTGAACAGTCCTGATTAAATAAGAACTGCCATAATAATTTATTTCCTGATTGATTGAATGAAAATATATAAAAACAAAATACTTTATCTTTTCATATTCCTGACAATTTGCTCACATCAGTTTCTTTCAGGCCAACCCGTGAAAATAGTTAATAAAGATAGCATCAGTATTCAGCAAAAGGATGTTATTGATATTTTCGAGCAGCTTCTAAGTAAACCATTACGAACAGACAGTGCTTCATTGAAGGACAACGGCCCATTCATTTCAATCATCCCGGTTATTGGTTATTCGCTGCACACCGGACTGACCGGCGTTATCGCAACAAGCACCACATTTTATTCAGATAAGGAACGAAAGAAAATTTCACGCATATTGGTAAATGGCAATTACTCACTATATCACCAGTATTGGTTTACTGCTATTAGTAATATCTTTTTTGAGAAGCTTAAGCTTCATCTGGTCGGCGATACCCGATATTATAAGTTCCCGACATTAACCTATGGATTGGGGCCAAACAGCGCTTTGTCTAATCCTCTTCATATTGATTATTCATATTTACGGATCTATCAGGTTGTTTTCCGTGAAATAGCATCTAATCTATTTGTCGGAATGGGTTACAATCTCGACTATCATTGGAATATTGAGGTAGATTCAGTACAAGGTAAAGAATTGGATCAATTTGTTAAGTATCAAAAAGGCAATCAGTCAATCTCATCCGGAGTGTCATTAAACATTCAGTATGACAACCGAAAAAATGCTGTGAACCCACAAAACGGAACTTATGCTAATGTACAAATAAGACCTAAACTCACTTTTCTTGGAAGTAACAAAAACTGGCAGTCATTATTGATAGACATAAGACATTATATCAGATTACCGGTTTCTTCACAAAATATTCTGGCTTTCTGGAGTTATAATGACATCACTCTCTCAGGAACACCTCCCTATTTAGATCTGCCAAGCATTGGCTGGGATAATTATTCAACAACTGGTCGTGGATACGCTCCGGGAAGGTACACAGGAAGAAATTTAATTTACCTTGAATCAGAATATAGATTTTCATTAACCAGAAATGGCCTTTTAGGAGGTGTACTGTTTGGCAATGCTGAATCAATTTCTAAAATTATTTTTGATAAAATACACATCATAATTCCAGGCGGAGGATTCGGTTTGCGGATTAAGATAAACAAATATTCGGGTACCAATCTGGCTATCGATTACGGATTTGGGATCAGGGGTTCACACGGTCTTTTCTTCAACATGGGTGAGGTTTTCTGATTAGTATGCTGTCAGAAATTATGCTCTTTAAACTATTCAATTGCAGCACCTGTAAGATCAATTAGCGTTGGTGCCTGAAATATATTAATCAAGAATATCGTTTTATTGCACATGATTAATTTTCAAATTAAATACAAACAAAAAATTTGTATATTTGTTTCTTAATGATAAGTATATCTGAAGAAAGATTGAAACTTTACATCAAAAATATGGTTTGTATCCGGTGCAAGATGGTGGTTAAATCGGAGCTGGAAAAACTTGGTTTGCATTATACTACCATTGATTTGGGTGAAGCCGAAATAACGGACAAGATTTCAAAAGATCAATTGGACAATTTGAGCCTTGCCCTGAAAATGACAGGGCTCGAATTGATGGATGATAATAAAAAAATACTGGTTGAGAAAATTAAAACCATCATTATTGAACTGATCCATTATAATGATGAACAAATCAAAATAAACCTTTCAGATTACCTGAGCGANNATAAAATAGAAAAGGTAAAAGAACTCCTTGTTTACGATGAGCTCAATCTTACCGAAATTGCCTGGAAACTTCATTACAGCAGTGTGTCCCATCTGTCAAACCAGTTTAAGAAAATGACCGGGCTTACGCCATCTCATTTTAAAAATCTCAAGCTCAAAAGACAAGCTGCCCTGGGGAGCCTGTAAATGATTTTACTACTTTCTAAAACTAACTAATTGTTCCTCATCAGTCGGATCGGCTTTATCCCCTTTTGAACAAAACTGAATGTGTGAATGATGTAACTTATTCCAAAAATTGTGTAACGATTAAAGGAATAGAGGGACCTAACTTTGTCAAGGTTAAAATTTAATTACACATTCAATCTTATTAAAAGTGAATTTATTTTCTAAACAGAATAGCACTAATCAAAAAACTTTCAATCATGGGAAATTTACTTTATATCGTAGCAGTAATTTTGATAATTGCCTGGGCAATCGGATTTATCGGCTACAGCATGGGTGGTATCATACACATTCTTCTTGTCATTGCAATAATTGCTATAATTCTTAGAATTATTCAAGGCAGAAAAGTACTTTAAATCAACAATTAATTAAATTATATTATTATGAAAAAACTTGCTATTTGTTTAATGGTGACATGCTTGTCATTAACATTACTTCCGCTTCAGTCGAATGCGGCAACTACTGACAAACCTTCATCTTTAGTTGTTACAAAACCTCCCGAACCTGTCGAATCAACAGAAGTCAAAGCCTTACTGAAAAGGGCTGACCAATTTAATACGATGGATGATTCAAAACTGATTTCGAAGGATAAGAAAAATTCACAGGTTGAAGTACGTACAGTAGGACATCACCATAGAAATGGCGGCGTAGTTTATCTTTCAGCCGGTGCAGTAATTCTTATTGTAATATTAGTATTGATTCTGTTATAAACAATTAAAAACGAAAATCATGGGAAATTTACTTTATATCATAGCTGTAATTTTGATAATTGCATGGGCAATCGGATTTATTGGCTACAGCATGGGTGGGGTCATCCACATTCTTCTTGTCATTGCAGTAATTGCTGTAATCCTTAGAATTATTCAAGGAAGAAGAGTACTTTAAATCAATTATTAATTAAATTATACTATCATGAAAAAACTTGCTATTTGTTTAATAATGACATGTTTGTCATTAACATTAATTCCACTTCAATTAAATGCAGCAACTCCATCTGGACCTTCATCTTTACCTGCTCCAAAACCTGCAGAATCTGCAGAGATCAAAACCTTAGAATTAAGGTTAAATGAGATAAATGCAATGGATAAGACGAAAATGAAATCGGCAGAAAAGAAAAGCTTGCGAAAAGAGGTAAAATCTATCAACCACAAACGTCGAGATATTGGTGGAGGTGTATATATTTCAGCAGGCGCAGTAATACTTATTATAATATTACTTGTTGTTTTATTATAATCAATTAAATAAAGAAACATGAGTTCAGGAAAAGTATTGTTAGGGGTGCTGGCAGGCGTTGCTGCCGGCGCATTGTTGGGGATATTATTTGCCCCGGACAAAGGGTGGAATACCCGCAAAAGGATCTCTAAAAAGGGAGAAGATTTTGCAGAAGGATTAAAAGAAAAATTCGATGAATTTCTCGAAAACATTTCAGTCAAAGTTGATGAGGTTAAGGAAGAAGTTTCTGACATTACCAATCAAACCAGGACTAAAGCTTCAGAAGCTAAAAAAGAAGCGAAAACCGCTACGGGATGAAATAATTCATCTATAGTTTAAACTATAGATGCTGGTTATAATATAAATTATGGAAATTGAAACATTAAAGACCAAACTTCCACATACAAAGAATTACAGGTCATCAGATTGTTCATTATTAGGATTTAATCTACCCTCTTTAATTGCAACAATGAAACAAAGTTATACATGGTCAAACGGGGAGCTTAATGCATTGATCCTTTTAAAAAGTCCCGATAAACAGATTATTCTTACTGCTATGCACGAAGGAACAGAAATTAAGTCCTTTCAATCAAATGATTCTATTACTTTTCAGATAATTGAGGGCAAACTAAGATTTCATATCAGGAAGGATACCGTGACCCTTAATGAAGGTCAGTTGATGACACTTGATGAAAACATAAAATACCGTCTCACAACCGAGGAAGAAACTGTATTCCTGTTAACAATTTCAAATGGCATTACAAGAGCCACAAATAACTAATAATGCTTGTGTTTGTAGAACTTTATCTGGACCGAAGACATGGAAGATAATACTAAGTTGCTTGAATCGTTGCTTGACAAAGCTTCTGAATACGGTAAAACAAGCTTTGAGTTAGTTAAGCTTAAAACACTTGACAAAACAGCTGATGTTGTGTCTTCTTTGGTACCACAATCTATTGTCATTGTACTTATTGTTTCTTTCATGTTGTTTTTAAATCTGGGAATAGCTTTATGGCTGGGAGATATCCTTGGAAAACCATTTTACGGGTTCTTTGCAGTAGCTGCATTTTATATTCTTGCCGGGATTGTTATTCATTTCTTTATGCATAAATGGATTAAGAAGCTTGTCGGGAATTATTTCATCAAACGTGTGCTTAAATAAGAACATATGCAAAATATAACTTCCATAGCCGGGCTTAAAAATGCAATTCAATTATTGGAAGTTGAACAAGGACTTAAAGGGCAGCTGTTAAAAGAACAGTTATACCTTACTTACGAAAGTTTAAAGCCTGTTAATCTTCTCAGGAATACTTTGAAGGAAATTTCTTCATCGCCTTATCTGATCGATAACATTACAGGTGCCGGTATGGGTTTGTTAAGCGGGTTCCTTTCAAAAAAGATATTTGTCGGGGCATCCGGTAATCTGATCAGAAAACTTATTGGTTCTATTCTTCAGTTTGGAGTAACAAACATTGTCGCTCAAAATTCTGAAATAATCAAATCAGTCGGACAAGCTCTGCTTCAGCATTTTTTTCGAAAAAAGGAAATGAACTCCAATAGCCGTGTCAGGTGAAGATTTAAAACTACCGTTTTACGGAAAAGTGACCATTTTTCTTGTGGGCTTAATCGCTTTATTAGCAATATTGTATATCGCAAAAAGCATCATTATTCCTTTAGTTTTCGCAATAATTATTGCAATAGTACTTCATCCGGTTGTAAATTTTTTGGTGCGAATAAAAATAAACAGGGTCTTAGCTATTGTACTCACAATGTTGCTTACTTTTTTAGTAATTGCTGCATTTGGTGCTGTTTTATTTTCTCAGGCAAGCCGGTTTGGCGAATCATGGCCAATACTGGTCGAGAAATTTACATCCTTACTTAATCAAAATATTGCAGACGCCGCCGATTATTTCAACAAGGACCCTCAGAAAATCCACGACTGGATTACAAAAACACAGGGTGAAATAATCAACGTAAGCACTGCCGCTATCGGACAAACAATAGTCCTACTCGGCAACGGATTAGTAATATTGTTATTAATACCATTTTACATCTTTATGATATTGTTTTACCAGCCCATCATACTCGAGTTTATTCGCAGACTCTCGGGATCAAACTACCAAAGTCATGTGAAGGAATTAGTTTCCCAGATCAAAACTGTTATCCAGCGCTATCTTGTGGGGTTAATTATCGAAGCTATTTTGATGGCAGCTATGAATACAGCAGCCCTTTTGATACTTGGAATTGAATATGCTTTCATTCTTGGCATTCTTGCAGCATTGCTCAACGTCATTCCCTACATCGGAGGGATCATTGCAGTTGCAATGCCCATGATGGTAGCCCTGGTCACCAAACCGTCACCCTGGTACGTTTTTTACGTTCTGGCAGCATATTATATCATCCAACTGATTGACAACCACTACATCGTTCCATATATAGTTGCCTCAAAAATAAAAATCAATGCGTTATTCTCTGTAATAGTTGTACTTGCCGGAAATGCTTTATGGGGCATACCAGGTATGTTTCTTTCCATGCCGTTACTTGCTATAATAAAACTCATTTGCGACCATATAGAACCGTTAAAACCATGGGGATTCTTATTAGGCGATTCCATGCCCTCAATATTAAAAATAAAAAGGATTTTTAAAAAATCAGATATAAATGATTGAGTTTAAAAGAAGAAGCTTTGACTGAAATTGCTGTAAGAGACATTAAAGGAGTAGTTTATTTCAATATTATTTAAAACAATATACAATTTGAAACTCTTTATCAAACATATGGTCAGCATGCGATGCAAAATGCTCGTGAAAGAAGAATTGAAGAAACTTGGACTTCACTTCATTATTGTAGATTTGGGAGAAGTTGAAATTATGGAAAAAATCACACCAGATCTGCGTGAACAAATAAGAATTACTTTACTAAGATCAGGACTTGAGCTGATGGATGACAAAAAAGCAGTTCTTATTGAAAAAATAAAAAATGCAATAATAGAGGTAATTCATTATTCGAATGAATTGCATAAAATTAATTTTTCTGATTATTTAAGCGAAAAATTGGATTACGACTATACTTATCTGTCTGACTTATTCTCAGAAGTTCAAGGAACCACCATCGAGAAATTTATCATTTCTCATAAAATAGAACGTGTAAAAGAGCTTATAATTTATGATGAACTTAACCTTACAGAGATTGCCTGGAATTTGCAATATATCAGTGTAGCTCATCTATCCAATCAATTTAAAAAGATAACAGGGCTCACTCCGTCTCATTTCAAAAATTTAAGGTACAAAAGACCTAACCCGGTTGAAGAAATAGGCAGTTAAGATTGAATCAATCAACTAACATAAAGACGTAATTTTACAGACAAAATGCAAAGAACCACGTTAAAAGAATCTCAATATGCCAGTAGTTTAATAGAAGCCAGTCTTGACCTATTGATTGCGTTTAACACCGAAGGTATAATAACTGATATGAATCAGGCAAAGGTGAACATTACAGGTATAGAACGTAAAGAACTTCTAGGCACTAATTTCATTGATTATTTCACTGAACCACAAAAAGCTTTTAAGGTTTACCAGGATGTATTCACAAAGGGATTTGTTACAGATTCTCCACTTACATTTCGCCACAAAAACGGTAAGGTTACCGATGTTTTATTCAATGGATCTGTTTATAAAAATGAAAAAGGAAAAGTGCTTGGTGCAGTATTAGTGGCCAGAGACAATGCAGAGCAAAAATGGGCAACAGAATTAAGAGTTGCAAACAAAGAACTTGCCTTTCAAAACGATGAAAAAGAAAAGCGGGCAGCTGAGTTAATAATAGCTAACAAAGAACTTGTATTTCAAAACAAAGAAAAAGAAAAACGGGCAGCAGAGTTAATCCTTGCTAACAAAGAACTTGTATTTCAAAACAAAGAAAAAGAAAAACGGGCAGCAGAGCTAATCATTGCTAACAAAGAACTTGTATTTCAAAACAAAGAAAAAGAAAAACGGGAACTTGCCAATAAAGAACTTGAAAAGTTAAGCTATTCATTAAAATTAGCTTCACAATATTCTCTGAGTCTGATTGAGGCCAGTCTGGATCCATTAGTTACTATAAGCCCCAAAGGTAAGATCACTGACATGAATCAGGCAACAGTGGATATTACAGGGATAACCCGTGAAAAATTGACAGGTACCGATTTCTTTGATTATTTCACCGAACCACAAAAGGCTCGTGAAGTTTATCAGGAAGTTTTTGCAAATGGCTCTGTTGCCGATTCTCCACTTACGCTTCGCCATAAAGCTGGCAAACTTACCGATGTATTATTCAATGGATCGGTTTACAAGGATGATAGAGGAAATGTGCTGGGTGTAGTAGTAGTGGCGAGAGATATTACCGACCAAAAAAGAATTTCAACAGAATTGACAGAAGCGATTGTTTTTGCCGAGCTGGCAACCGAATTAGCTGAGGAGGCAAAAATTAAAGCCGAAAACGCCACCCTGATAGCAGAAAATGCAGTGAAAGCGAAACAACAGTTTTTGTCAAATATGAGCCATGAAATCCGTACGCCAATGAATTCGATTATCGGATTTACAAAAGTGTTGTTGAAAACAGATTTGTCAGCAAAACAAAAAGAATATTTAACATCAATTAAAATGAGTGGCGACTCTTTAATCGTACTCATTAATGACATTCTGGACCTGGCAAAAGTAGATGCCGGGAAAATGACATTTGAGCAGATACCTTTCAAATTGTCGTTATCCATATCCGCTATGCTTCATTTGTTTGAAACAAAAATTCAGGAGAAGAATTTAAAATTGGTTAAAGAATACGATGACAAGATTCCTGAGGTACTGGTTGGCGATCCTGTGCGTTTGCACCAGATCATTTTAAATCTTGTTAGTAATGCGGTCAAATTTACATCGAAGGGGGAAATTACTATAAGTATTCAACTACTGAATGAAGATGAAGAGAAAGTGACAATTCAATTTTCCATTACAGATACAGGAATCGGAATAGCGGAAAATAAAATAAATAGGATTTTTGAAAACTTTCAGCAGGCTTCCAGCGGCACTTCAAGGTTATACGGGGGAACGGGATTAGGACTTGCCATTGTTAAGCAATTAGTGGAACCACAGGGTGGAACTATTTCTGTAAAAAGTAAAATTGCCGAGGGTTCAACTTTTAGTTTTATTTTACCTTTTCATAAAACTAAAGAAAATGCCGAAATAGAACCGGAAATAGTTGAATTGGATACTGAAATCACAAACATAAAAGTATTGGTTGTAGAAGATATCGCACTCAATCAATTATTAATGAGAACACTCTTGGATGATTTCGGATTTGAATGTGATATTGCCGCCAACGGGAAGTTAGCCATCGAAAAGCTCCATTCTAAATCTTACGATATTATTTTGATGGACCTGCAGATGCCTGAAATGAATGGGTTTGAAGCAACAGAATATATCCGGTACACGATGAATTCTGATATCCCCATCATCGCTTTAACAGCTGATGTAACTACGGTAGATTTAGCAAAATGTAAAGCTGTTGGTATGAATGATTACATCTCAAAACCCGTTGATGACAGACTATTGTATAGTAAAATAGTCGGGTTTGTTAAAAAGAAAATGCTTTTAAACGGAAATAGAGAAACCTTTAACGATGAAAGCATAAAGTTAAAATGCACAAACCTGGATTATTTAAACCAACGTACAAAGTCCAATCCGGTATTAATGATGGAGATGATTTCACTTTATCTGGAACAAACCCCGCCTTTAATCAGAATTATGAAACAAAGCTTATACACTAAAGACTGGAATTTAATATACACTGCAGTACATAAATTAATCCCCTCATTTTCAATTGTGGGAATAAGTGCTGATTTCGAAAATATGGCAAAAAAAGTTCAGGAATATGCCGGCACTCAACAACATACAGATAGAATACACGACCTGGTCCTTCAGCTTGAAACCGTTTGTAATCAGGCAAGTATAGAATTGGAAGAAGAATTTAATATAATTAAAAACACTTCAAAATGAATAACGAAAATAAAGTTAAACTTTTCCTGGTAGATGACGATACCATGTATTTAAAATTACTGGAAATTGAATTCCTCCAATATGCTGATTATACACTTGAAACATATGCGACAGGCGAAATTTGCATAAAGAATTTGTCACACGAACCGGATCTGATCATCCTGGATTATCTTCTTAATAGTGTTGATAAATACGCAATGAATGGAATACAAACCTTAGATAAAATAAAAGCAATCAATCCAGGTATTCCGGTAGTTATGTTATCCTCACAGGATAAAATTGAAGTGGCTATAAACTGCATGCATCATAAAGCCTTTGATTATATTGTCAAGAGCGAAACAGCTTTTCTCAGATTACAGAAGGTCATTGCCACCATTATCAATACTCGGAAATTAGAAACAGCATTAGAATGGTATATGGAGAAGATGTAACCCTGGTCAACCAATCATTTTAAAGGAGAAATTTCAGGGAAGACTGAAGATTTATCTAAAATCAGTAAGCCATTTCCTTTCCACATATTAACTAAAATAGTTTTTGTGATCGCAAGTATAGTCCAATATTATCGATGGCCACATAGGTGTGAATCATATAACTTTTTGCTAAAGTTCTGTAACACATCCGGAACTTTAGTTGCTCACCTTTGTACAGTGAATATTAATTTCATTTAGAATAAAATCATGAAAAACACAACTGAATTAAAAGGCAACTGGAACGAGATAAAAGGGAAACTTAAACAAAAATTTTCCGTGCTCACAGATGATGATTTATTGTTGGCAGATGGCAAGAAGGATGAGCTGATTGGACGACTCCAGATTAAATTGGGTAAGACAAAAGAAGAGATTCGCCAGCTGATTTCCCAATTATAGACACCTCATCATAAACATTCTTCTTGTTCTTGCATTAATTCCAAAAGAAGGCAATATCAGTTGAAAGTAATAGCAATATAAAAACTACACCCATCTAATATGTGAGATTGTAATTTTAGCATAATTAATAGTTAAAATATCCCCATGATAAAGGTAAAAAAAGAAGGTATTTTACTAGAAAAGACTCAACTCGAATTTGAAAATGAAGGCGTTCTGAATCCTGCTGTTATTCGTGAGGGTGACAGTGTTCATGTTTTTTACAGGGCAGTACAAACAGGAAATCATTCAAGTATTGGTTATTGTAAACTTGATGGCCCGCTCACAGTTGCTGAAAGGTGGGATAAGCCAGTCATAGTTCCTGAGTTCGAATATGAATCACATGGAGTTGAAGATGCACGTATTGTAAAGATTGAAGACCTATATTATCTGACTTATACCGGCTATGACGGGACAAATGCCCGTGGGGCCCTGGCTATTTCAAAAGACTTAAAGGATTTTATAAAGCAGGGGATCATTGTCCCTCCTTTCACGTACGCAGAATTTGTATTTCTTGCTGAATCTGCCGGAAAAGTAAATGAAAACTATTACCTAAATCATAAATTTTACTACCATGCAGCAGATCCTG
Organism: Bacteroidales bacterium; assembly: GCA_003141715.1. Lineage (GTDB taxonomy): Bacteria > Bacteroidota > Bacteroidia > Bacteroidales > VadinHA17 > LD21. The sequence continues at coordinate 33,086 of PLNF01000065.1, forward strand.
ATAAAAAAATTATGCTGTGGGATAAAAATGTAGTTTTTTTCCCCAGGAGAATTAACGGTAAACTTGTATTTCTTCAACGGATAAGGCCGGGAATTCAAATAGTTTCCATAAATAACTTAAAGAATCTCACAAAAAAATTCTGGGATGAATATTTTCTCAACCTGCCCGAGTATATTGTACTCGATCCGCTTTATAGCCATGAGTCAAGCTACATTGGCAGCGGCTGTCCTCCAATCGAAACAGAACATGGTTGGTTATTGATTTACCATGGAGTTGAACATACTGACAGAGGCAATGTATATTCTGCCTGTGCTGCTTTACTGGATTTAAAGAACCCTGATAAAGTAATAGCCAGGCTGCCTTATGCTTTGTTCTCACCTCAATACGAATGGGAATTAAACGGAGAAGTCAAGAATGTAGTTTTTCCAACCGGGACTGTCTTATTTGGAAATACCTTATTTATTTATTATGGGGCTGCCGATACCGTCATTGCCTGCGCATCTGTGAATTTCTCTGAGCTGGTAGCCGAATTGTTAACTTATGATGTGAAAGATGAAAAGTAAAACGGGTTCAAAGCAGATCGGAGAGCTTTTATATAATAAGGAAGGATTATCTGGCTTTGAAAATTCAGTGTATTCTGCAATGAATGCAACAATGAGTGAGCAAAAACCTCTGATGGATGAGACCAATGATCGGGCGGAAATATTGTTTATTACCTCATTCCCACCAAGGGAATGTGGGATAGCAACCTATTCCCAGGATTTGATAAAGGCGTTAAATAATAAATTCAGTAATACTTTATCTATAAAAGTTTGCGCGCTGGAATCAGGCGATGAAAATTTTCAATATACCGATGAGGTAAAATATGTACTTAAGACTTCATTAGCTGACAGATATGGGGAAATGGCATTGAAGATTAATAAAGATGATCAAATTAGAATTGTCCTGATTCAGCACGAGTTTGGCTTTTTTAAAAAGCAGGAACCGGCATTTCTTCAGTTTCTAACAGAACTTACAAAACCGGTTGTTGTTGTTTTTCATACTGTACTACCTTATCCTGATGAACTGTTGAAATCTAAAATAAAAAGTATTGCAGCAGCATGTGAGTCAATTATCATAATGACCCATAATTCGGCTGATATATTAATGAACGATTATGGTTTACCAAAAGAAAAAATATCAGTGATAGCTCATGGTACTCACCTGGTGCCTCATTTAAACAGAGAATCTCTGAAAAAAAAATATGGATTCAAAGGACGTAAAGTTCTTACTACGTTCGGTCTGCTAAGCTCGGGGAAAAGCATTGAAACTACATTAAAATCATTACCGTTGATTATAAAAACTAACCCGGATGTATTATTTCTAGTAATAGGCAAAACCCATCCCGAAGTTTTGAAAGAGGAAGGTGAGAAATATCGCATCAGTCTTGAAGCAATGGTAAATGAATATAATTTGACAAAACACGTAAAATTTATTAATAACTATTTGGCATTGCCGTATTTGCTTGAATATTTGCAGCTTACCGATATTTACCTGTTTACCACTAACGATCCTAACCAGGCTGTCAGCGGTACTTTTGCCTATGCAATGAGCTGTGGCTGCCCTATCATTTCAACTCCTATTCCTCATGCAAAAGAGGTATTGACTGAGGATACAGGAATTATTTTTGATTTTCGCAACTCGCAACAATTAGCTGATAGAGTCCTCCTGTTGCTGAACAATACGCAATTACGACGGAATATCAGAATAAATACTTTGCAGAAAATAGTTTCCACAGCCTGGGAAAATTCTGCCATTGAACATACCATGCTGTTCAAAAAAATAGCTGGTGATAAAATTACAATACAATATAATCTACCGTCCATTAATCTGAATCATTTAAAACAAATGACTACCGATACAGGAATTATTCAGTTTTCAAAAATCAATCAACCTGATCTCTGTTCCGGTTACACCCTTGATGATAATGCCAGGGCTTTAGTAGCCATGTCAATGCATTTCATATTAACACACGATAACAAAAGTATATGGTACATAAATAAATATCTCACTTTTATAAAACTGTGTCAGCAACCTACAGGTGACTTTTTAAACTATGTAGATATTGAAAACAAATTTACCGATCAAAACAAAACTTCAAACCTGGATGATGCAAATGGAAGGGCTCTCTGGGCCTTAGGATATTTAATCTCTGAAAAAGAGTTAATTCCTGAAAAAATCAGTTCTGAGGCTATTAATCTCATTCAAAAAGCAATTCCTCGTATTGAAACAATACATTCCACCCGGGCAATGGCCTTTGCCATAAAAGGGTTGTATTTGTATCAAAGAACCATAAAATCGTCAGAAAATCTCAACCTGGTAAAAACGCTGGCTAACAGACTGGTTCAGATGTATAAGCATGAATCTGACAAAAAATGGCGATGGTTTGAGGGTTACCTTACTTATGCAAACAGCATTTTACCTGAAGCCATGTTATATGCATGGTTGTTAACCGGAAAAACAGTTTATAAAGAAATTGCCTTATCATCATTTAATTTTCTGTTGTTTAAAACTTTTAATGAAAACGGGATAGAAGTGATTTCCAATAAGAACTGGCTGCAGAGGGGTCAGGCAGCAGGTCATTTTGGTGAACAACCCATTGATGTTGCTTATACAATTATGACATTAAGTAAATTTTATGATATATTTGATGATGAAGACTACCTTATAAAAATGGAAACTGCATTTAACTGGTTTTTAGGGAACAACCGTTTACATCAGATAATTTATAATCCATGTACAGGCGGCTGTTACGACGGATTGGAAGAGACCCACGTGAACCTCAACCAGGGGGCAGAATCTGCAATAAGTTACCTGATGGCACGATTGACGGCTGAAAAGTACAATGAGCCGGATAGAACACATGGTAACCAAATCATAGTCCATTCTGAAAAGAAATGAATAAATCAGAGATATGCAAGTTACGGTAACCAGGAAGGAAATTAGATTTTTCCCTGATCCCAGCAGGGTAATTGCCCGATTCTGTAATTTCTCCAACGAAAGGAGCAAAAATATTATCCTTAGTGTATTAGCTATGCCAGATAGTGAAGTAGTCATTGCATTAAATCAGGTGCTGAGAAATTATTCAAGACGTCACAGAAATATTTCACTGATATTTGAAACTCACTTTAATAAACTGGCTGAGTTGTTCAGCGAATTGGGAATAAAACCAGCCAAAGTTAATCATTCACGAAAAGCGCTTATCGGTTCCTATTTTACAATGGAATACTCAATTGAATCGACAGCTTTTTTTAATCCATCAATTGTAGAAGATCCTGATCAATCGGAAACAGGAACGGATGAAAAAAGAGTTATCATTAGTTTCAGGGCAACAGGTGAAGGGCATATTTCATCCCTAGTTTTTCGTTCAGCTGTAATTGATAAGAATAATAATCTGATTCTTGAACCTGTTGGTAAAATGCTGGCAGAAGCTGAACGGATCAAAAGACATATTTACAATAAAAAATCATTTATAAAGAAGCTGGATGAAATGCGTGATTTCGACAATAAGCTATCACCGGTCTTTGTATTGGAAAAACTTGGAGACAGATTTACTTATGGTGAATTGAAAAGGGCCGTGGAAGAAACAAGAAAAACACATCAACTTACACCAAATAAAGAATTAATCATTAATCAAATGGTGTGGCTGGCTCTGTCACATTATGAAATTGAATTTTCACTTGACTCGGCAATTTCTGAGAGAGTGATTTTCCCAATCTCCGATACTGAAAAAAATGGAATTGAAGATGCACGTTTTGTAAAGTTCACTGAGGAAAACGGTGAAGTTATCTACTATGCCACCTATACTGCATACGATGGCATGTCCATTTTACCGAAGTTACTTTCAACCAGAGATTTCTATCATTTCAAAGGGTTACCCATTCATGGAGAACTTGCACAGAACAAAGGAATGGCATTGTTTCCCAGAAAAATCAACGGGAAATATGCCATTCTTTGCAGAATAGACGGGATAAATAATTATATAGCCTTTTCAGATAATATTAATATCTGGCGTGAAGCCAAACTTATTCAGAAACCAAAATATTCATGGGATCTGGTACAGGTTGGAAATTGCGGTTCTCCTATCGAAACTGAAGCTGGTTGGTTAGTTATAACTCATGGAGTAGGACCCGTGCGGGAATATGTTTTAGGAGCATCATTATATGAACTTAATAATCCTGAAAATGAAATTGGCAGGCTGAAGACTCCACTTCTGGCTCCCAATAGTGAAGAAAGGGAAGGTTATGTGCCTAATGTAGTTTATTCCTGTGGTTCTATTATTCACAATAGAAATCTTATCGTTCCTTATGCCATGTCAGACTACGCATCTACTTACGCTACTATTGATTTAAATGAACTCCTGAATGAACTAATAAACTCGAAATAGCACCATCAGCTTTTATCAATTGTCTTAGAAGGAGAAGCGATGATTCAATTGGAGATGGAATATACGATAACAGGAATAATCAGGAATGTTGATAAAATCTTTGAACCATTAATCTGATGCTCAATAAGAAAAAAATAAAATCCTTTCTTAAAATTGCCGGATCCGCTTCAAAACGCTGGTGGAAAAAAGATCCATTTATGCAAAGTGCCGTGATTGCTTATTATGCTATTTTCAGCATTCCTGGTTTACTTGTAATGATAATTTCTATTTCTAATCTTTTTTTTCAACGCGATGTAATCACAGGTAATCTGTATGCACAGATATCCTCAATAATGGGTGTGGAGACAGCGAAACAGGTTAAAGATATGATTATAAGCGTTAGCAATACAAATAAATCATTACTTGCAACTATCATTGGATTAGTCGTGGTACTTGTTGGCGCAACAGGAGTATTTGTCGAATTACAGAAAGCATTAAATATTATCTGGGAAGTAAAAGTCAAACCGCACAGAGCCATTTTCACTCTAATACAAACACGACTATTTTCATTCGGTCTGATTGTATCCATTGGTTTTTTATTATTAATCTCGCTCATTATCACCACTATTCTTGCAGCTTTGAGCAGTTGGGTGCTGCTTCACTGGCCAAACATTGTACTCGTAATTTTTTATGTGCTCAAATCCATTATTTCATTTGGAGTAGTCATGTTCCTGTTTGCAGTTATGTTTAAAATATTACCTGACGCAAAAATTCAATGGAAACATTTGTGGTTGGGTTCAGTTTTAACTGCTTTACTTTTTTTATTGGGAAAAACTGCTATTGGTTTTTATTTAAGTAAAACAAATCCAGGTTCGGCATATGGTGCAGCCGGGTCAATTGTTTTAATCCTTCTGTGGGTAAGCTATTCTTCCATGATATTTTTCTATGGTGCGGAATTTGTCCGAGCCTATGCTGATTATGTTAGTGGGGATGTTCCGCCAACCGATGTTGCTGTAAAGATTACAGTCTGAAATTCTGTTTGGTGGGGTCTTAACCGGTTTTACAGAATAAGACTACCATTAAATAGGATTTCGTTTTATGAGTGGATATCCTTTCTTAATTGAACGAATTCTCCAAATTGTGTCATTAATATCTTCGGCTGATATAGGTAATCCATCAGGCATAACTGCCTTAAATAAAATAGACAACCTAATTTAAAATGTGTGAATAATGTAAAATATTAATAAAGTTGTGTAACAATTTTCTTTTTAAGGTAACTGATCTTTGTATTATAAAATTTACCTAATATGATCATAATGAAAAAAACTTTTTACTTCCCTTCATGCCTATTACTAATTCTAAGTTTGATAATCACATCATGTGGCCCAGGTAAAAAACTTATGCGTTCAGAAGCAAAAGTTGATAAGCTGCAAAGAGACAGTACCAATACACATAGTCAACTGAATGATTGTAATGAGAAGGTAAAAAATCTTAATCAGGCAAAAGTATCATTGCAGAATGATTACACTTCATTGCAGAATGAATATACTGCTGTTCAAAATGATTTGAAAGCTCATTCTGCCGAATCGAAAATGACTATTGCTGATCAGGCGAAACGGTTAAAAACGCTTCAGGATATAATCCAATCACAAAAAGATGTGATGGCTAAGCTAAAAAATTCAATTGCCGATGCACTGATGAAATATAAAAGTGATGAGTTATACGTTTATAATAAAGACGGAAACGTTTATGTTGCTCTCGAAGAAAAGCTTCTGTTTAAATCGGGCAGCGATGTGGTTGATCCTAAAGGAAAAGAAGCGCTAAAATCTCTTGCCCAGGTTCTGAACAATACAAAAGACATTACCGTGATGATTGAAGGGCATACGGATAACGTCCCCATTACAACCAATATGTTTAAAGATAACTGGGATCTAAGTACAGCAAGAGCCACATCCATTGTACGTATATTGACAATAGACAATGGTTTTGATCCAGCCCGCATCACCGCATCAGGCAGAGGACAATTTCACCCTGTAAAAACAAATGAAACAGATGAAGGACGTTCCGGCAACCGCAGAACTGAAATCATCCTTTCTCCTGACCTGAACGCAATATTTAAGCTATTATATCAGTAGACTGAAAGATGTCCATCTATTTCCAATTTGTGCTAAATGACCCGATTACCCAAAAAAACTGTTGCCGTTATTGTAGCTCACCCCGATGATGAAACATTGTGGGCCGGAGGGACAATACTGAGCCATCCGGCATGGCAATGGTTTATTGTTTGTCTTTCCAGGGTAAATGATGAAGACCGCTCACTCAGGTTTTATAATGCATTAAGAATTCTTAAATCAGAAGGGATTATGGGCGACCTGGATGATGGTCCTGAACAGAAACCATTGGAAGAAAATAAGGTTGAGCAAGTTGTCCTCAACTTATTACCTGCGAAGCATTTCGACCTGATAATTTCTCATAATCCAACAGGAGAATACACCAGACACATCAGGCATGAAGAAGCAGGTAAAGCAGTAATTAAACTCTGGAATACCGGTGAAATTTCAACAAATGAATTATGGAACTTCGCTTACACCGATAATAACAAAAAACACTATCCTGTGGCTGTAGAAAATGCCAGTATCTACCGGACACTTACGAAACGTATATGGCTTCGAAAATACCGAATAATTACCGAAACGTATGGATTTGAAAAAAATGGCTTTGAGGCCGAAACCACGCCCAGGGCAGAATCATTCTGGCAATTTACTGATCCCCGTGAAGCTAAAAAATGGCTAAATAAATTTTCAAATTCTTAAATTTTCAAATTTTTCAATTTTTTTTAATATGAAAGTATTGTTATTATATGATTATCCACCTTCCCCGGGAGGACTGGCGACACAGGGAGATCTTCTGTACAGNNCAGGAGAAAGAATGGTACTATCGCTGGTTTGAGCCAAATGTTGTTGTTGGTGTAGGCTACTGGGGACACACACCACAGTTAGTTCTTCACCCGCAACGATATGGTGTACAGCCGGTACCATGGTTGGTTGCCGATGGTTATATTGCAAACTATCAGGAGGTTTTAAATGCTCTCCCCCTAATTCTGGTGACTTCGAATTGGGTAAAGGAGATGTACGTACGCGACGGGATAAGTGGTGATAAGATTGAAGTGTTACCGGTTGGATGTAATACCGATAACTTTATTCCTCACAGCAAGGATGATCCCAAGATTTTGGCTGTACGTGAATCGCTGGGTGTTTCACCCGATCAGATAATGATTCTTACTGTCGGTGGTGATGCTGCTTCAAAAGGGGCCCAGGAAGTAATGCAGGCACTTGCTATTATTGATACCAAAGCACCGGATTGGAAATATGTCTGCAAAGTATGGCCCCAGCCGCGAACTAAGAAGCAAAACATAGCTGATCTTGACATGGCGGCACATTTAGGAATTGAGAAGAGTGTCATCTATGCAACCAATACTATTTCAAGGAAATTCATGCCATATCTGATCGGAGCATGCGATATATATGCAGCCCCTTCCCGGCTTGAAGGTTTTGGTATGCCTCAGGTGGAAGCAGGTGCATGCGAAAAGCCGGTCATTGGTATTAGGGCAATGGGAATGCTTGATACACTTGTACATGGCGAAACAGCTTTCCTTGCCAATGTAGCACAGAAAATTGTTGTCGACCAGGTTACTCTTGGAGATGAATCAGGATTTGAAGAAAAACACAGAGTGGTATTTAAGGAGCCTCGAACAGTAGACTACCGTGCAGATGTACATGATATTGGCAAATATTTAATGCTTCTCATGACAGATGCAGCATTGCGTGAAAAAATGGGCAAAGCAGCCAGAGAAAGGGTTGTGAAAAACTTTGATTACCGTGTTGTAGCAAAACGGTTTGTACAGATAATGAACGACAAATTAGGAATTAAATAATGAAGACTTCAGAGCAACAGGAGATTGAAGAGGCAAAGAAAGCCGCGATTGAAGTGCTGCTTTATAATGCACACGGGCCATATCATGGTCTTCCGCGTACAGCCGGTTGGGGATATCCTGAACCATATACAAGAGATCTTATGTTTTCAATTTTTGGAATAGCGGTATCTGAGAACCCAAAGCTTCTTGAGAGCATACGGAAGGTATTGGAGACACTGGCATTAAACCAGACAGTACATGGTCATATACCTTCTCTGGCACACGACAAAGAGGACCGCGGGTCAAGTGATACAACTCCTTTGTTTTTGNNTGGAGTATCAAAGCCCTTCGGACAGGAATATGGTTGCACAGCAACCGACAAGCGATTGGAGGGATGAACAATGGGTGACAGGATATGGACTATTTGTGAACACACTTGTATACAGCTATCTCCGGCTCCTGGGAAAGAACGATAAAGCTGACAGAATACATAGCGAAATGAGCCGGTTCACCATTACAGGCGGTACGATACATCGTCATGTTCATGAAGGTCTTGTTGTAAAACATAAACCCTATTATGCTTTCTGGTCATATAAAATTCATAGCAGTGAACGGTTTGACCTTCTCGGTAACAGTCTTGCCATACTCTCAGGAATCGCCTCTCCCTCGCGGGCTGAGGAGATGATTTCATGGATCGAAGAGGAGTGTGATGGCATGAAAAAAAGCGGTGACCTGGCAGTCGGCCTTCCGCCTAACTTCTTTCCCTATATCAAACCTGAAGATCCTGACTGGCTTCCAAGATATGCAATCTACAATAAACCGGGAGAATACCATAACGGTGGTATCTGGCCTTTTGTATGCGGGTTATATGTGGCTGCTTTAGTTGCTGCTAAAAAATATGTACTTGCAAGTGAGAAGCTGGTTATACTTACAAATATTATCAAAACCTCTAATACGGCAAAAGTCAATTTTGGATTTAATGAGTGGATAAAAGCACAGGATGGCAAACCTATGGGCCAGGACTGGCAAACATGGAGTGCCGCACTATATCTCTATGCTGTAAAATGTGTCGAGACAAAACAAACTCCATTTTTTGATGAGATGCGTTGTTCTCCAAGTGAATCAAAACCAGAATACAAAAGAAGGAAAAACACCTGAAAATGTGTGAATTATATAATCTTATTATAGAATTATATAACTATTAATTTGAGTCTAACTCGTAATTTTACATTAATAATGTTTTAATTTCATTCTAAAATCGGACAAATGGATAACAATATAATTGGATTCTGGAACGGGAAAAAGGAAAAACTAAAGCAAAAATTTCCAATAATCATTGATGATGATTTGCGTTTCCCCGAAGGAAAGGAAAAGGAAATGATAGAAATTCTGGGCAATAAGCTGGGGAAGACAAAACAAGAACTGCTCCACATTATTATAGCACTGTAGCAGGAGTATTCCTGCATGAGATTTTCATAAGTATATCAGATTAAAAAGGAAACTATGAGCACAAGAAGATTTGTAACATCGAACAGAACAGCAATCTATATAATCGCAGTTGTGGTTATTATTGTGGCTTTTCTGTTATTAGGGGGCGGTCCATGGATGACTGGGATGATGCATAGAGGCAGATCAATGGGTACGGTTCATTTGCATTGGGGACAGATCCTGATTAGTTTAGGGCTCGGATTCCTGTTGGGATTATTAGCATCCAGGAGAAAATGGTTATCGTAATAATGAGTCATTTTTCATTAATCAGACAAAATCTTCAAGTTCAGATAATTCGGATTCGGCATATCCGGTTATAGAAATTGCCGAATATTCCTGACACGCAGACTATTAATGAATCTGATGCAAAGGTAGAAGAAATAACAGCTTCAATAACCAGTCTCACCAAAATTTTCACGTGTGAATTATATAACTCTTTTCAAAAGTTATGTAACACTTACGAAAAGCCAAAGTCATAATTTTGTTACGATTAAGTATTACTCTTATGATTACGGGATCATTGGCTAATAATCTCTTTTTTTAATTTCAACTACATAACTATGAAATCAAATGTTAAAGTTTTAGTATTATTAATAATGGTGATTATTACTTCTGTAATATTTACAAAAAGTGCATCAGCTCAGCAATCTAATGTAAGTTTCCAGGTTTTCTATGATCAATTAAGCCCTTATGGAGAATGGGTAAATTATCCTAATTACGGCTATGTATGGATTCCGGATGCCGGACCGGATTTTGTACCGTATTCGACTCAGGGTCATTGGATCCTGACGGACTTTGGATGGACATGGATGTCTGATTACAGTTGGGGTTGGGCGCCTTTTCACTATGGTCGGTGGAATTACGATCATTTTTATGGTTGGTTCTGGGTACCAGATAATGAATGGGGTCCTGCATGGGTTTCCTGGAGAAGAGCTGACGGTTACTATGGCTGGGCTCCTATGGAACCCGGGATAAGTCTTTCTGTAAGTTTTAGCAGGGGATATGATAGCCACGACGATCATTGGATATTCGTAAGGGACCGCGATATTGACAGAGCTGACCTAAATCATTATTATATCAGTCGGACTGATCAGGACCGGATCGTCAGACGTTCATCAGTGATTAATAGTACGTATGTTGATAGCAGAAGGCATACGACATATGTCACAGGGCCGGCCAGGGCAGATATTCAAAAAGCCACAGGAAGACAGGTTAAATCTGTAGCTATTCAGGACAACAATAAACCAGGACAAAATCTGAGTAATGGCCATTTCAGTATATACAGGCCTCAGGTTATAAAAAACAACGATAAGGAAAAGAAGCCTGCACCCTCCAGAATAACTGACCTAAAGGATGTGAAACAACCTTCAGAAAGGAAAGTTACAAATCAACAAGGAAACTTAAAATCTACAAATAAAATCAAAGATGTCCAACAGCCAAATACAGTTAATCCCCAGAAAAATTTAAATAATGTAAAGCCTTTACAATCGAAGAATGCAAGTCCAAAACAGAATATCAAAACAGTAAAACAGCCGGATAAAGTAAAGACATCGAATACAAATCAATCTCAGAATATTAAAAAAGACCAACAACCAAATAATGTAAAGACATTAAATACAAATCAATCTCAGAATATTAAAAGGGAACAGCAACCAAATAGTGTAAAGACATTGAATACAATTCCATCTCAGAATGTCAAAAGAGAACTGCAACCGAATAATGTTAAGACGGTGAATACAAATCCGTCGCAAAACACCGGGAAGGGAAAGCAATTGAAAACTACAAAATCATCTGTAAAAAGCAAAAAAGACCAACAAAATAAATCAAATGCTGTCGAGGATATAAAGAAGAAAGAATAACATAGATTCTCTTGAATTTTAATGCACCTTAAATCAGACATCATGAATACTAATATACTAGGGTACTGGGGCAAGAAAAAAGAAAAGGAGATGATTGAAATGCTAGGTAATAAACTTGGAAAGTCAAAACAGGAGTTGCTTTACATTATTGTTGCACTATAGCAGGATAAACTATCCGGACATTCTGAATCAGATTGGTACAAATGAAATCAAATATCATTCATGAAAAAAATTCATCCTGTTATTAAAGTAAAAAGTATTGCAAGGGAGCAATCCATTAGACTCAGCGAAAAAGCAATAGCGAAGACGGCTGAGGCACACAACTTTTTAACAGATGTCGCCGATTTTTTTTTATTTCTTTCACGTACGTTTAAAGAAACTTTTTCCCGCGATTTCGAATTCAAAGAGTTTTTACGTCAGGCTTTTAAGATCGGTTATAAATCTCTTCCGCTTATTTCAGTAACCGGATTAATTATGGGATTAGTGCTTACAATTCAGGCAAGGCCATCATTGGTTCATTTCGGGGCAGGATCCTTACTGCCCGGAATGGTAGCTGTATCTCTCATCAGGGAAATGGGCCCGGTTATAACGGCATTAATATGTGCAGGTAAAATTGGTTCTGGTATGGGGGCAGAGTTGGGTTCAATGAAAGTTACTGAGCAGATTGATGCTATGGAAGTATCGTCCACCAATCCTATGAAATTCTTAGTTGTTACAAGAGTATTAGCTGCCACATTGATGATACCCTTATTAATATTATATGCTGACTCTATTGGTATCTTAGGAAGTTGGATTGGAGTAAATATTAAAGGAGATGTACCTTTTGTTTTATTCTGTTCTCAGGCTTTTAGCCATCTTGAGTTTATTGATTTTCTGCCTGCTGTTGTCAAATCGTTCTTTTTTGGCGCTGTGATTGGTTTAGTAGGATGTTATAAAGGATATAACGCCGGACGTGGGACAGAGAGCGTGGGAATTGCAGCAAATTCAGCTGTGGTGATATCCTCCTTACTTGTTATAATTGTAGACCTTATTGCCGTGCAGATAACCGATTTACTATAATTTGAAAAATTATGAATCCTTCCCAGACAGCAGCAATCATTCCGGCCAAAACAAAAAGCCGTGAACAGGTTATTGTTATAAACAACCTAAGGAAAGGATTTGGTACACAGGAAGTCCTGAAAAATGTGTCGTTACAGCTTTTTAAAGGCGAAAACCTGGCAGTGCTTGGAAAATCCGGCTCAGGAAAATCCGTCCTGATAAAATGCATTGTCCGTTTATTTAATCCTGATTATGGTACAATCAATATACTCGGGGAAGATGTAAGTACATTAAACAATGAAAGCTTAGGAGAGTTGCGAAAGAAAATTGGTTTTCTTTTTCAGAGTGGTGCATTGTATGATTCCATGACTGTCAGACAAAATCTGGAATTCCCGTTACGAAGAATAAAAAAGAATCTTTCAAAAAAAGAGATAGACGAAAAAGTATATGAAGCATTAGAAAATGTTGGTTTATCTGATGCCCTGGATAAAATGCCATCTCAGTTATCAGGCGGAATGCGTAAGCGAATCAGCCTGGCACGAACAATTGTTGTTGACCCAATGATCATTTTATACGATGAACCAACAACCGGGCTTGACCCGGCAACCTCAGATGAAATAAGTTCACTCATCAACGATGTTCAGAAAAAATATAAAACTTCTTCCCTCATTATCACACATGATATAGAATGCGCCCGCAATACAGCAAACCGCGCTATCATGCTGCATGATGGTGAAGTTTATAAGGAAGGCGAATTGTCGGAATTTGAAAAGTCCTCTGATACATTAATCAGATCATTCTTTAAATAATTATTGAATAAGTCTCAGATTTAAAACCATAAAATATGGAAAAGCATACAACTAAATTCAAAGTACGGTTAGGATTGTTTATCGCAGGCGGATTGATGATTTTTATAGTAGCTGTTTTTATAATAGGAAGACAGAAAAATCTATTTGTCCCTGTCTATAAACTTACTACGACTTTTTATAATGTAAGCGGATTGCAGGTTGGAAATAATATCCGTTTTTCAGGAATCGATGTTGGAACGGTTGACAATATTAAAATAATTAATGATTCAACTGTTCAGGTTGATATGCTGATACAAAAAAATGTTCAGCAATTCATCAAAGCAGATTGTGAAGCAGCCATCGGTTCCGCCGGACTTATCGGAGACCGTATTTTAATTATTACTCAAGGCAGTTCTGATGCTGCTTTGGCAAAAGACGGGCAGCAAATTACATCAAAGGAACCGGTTGAACCGGATGCAATCATGGCAAGTCTGCAGGTAACGGCAGATAATGCTGCAATTGTTTCATTACAACTGGCAGAGATTATGACTAAGGTGAATAGTGGAAGCGGTACACTTGGCAGATTTATCCAGGATTCAACAATTGCGGAAAACATTAATCAGACTATTGTAAATCTTAAAAAGAGCAGTAAGGGGTTGGATGAAAATATGAAAGCAGCCAAGGAAAATTTCCTTTTCAGAGGTTATTATAAGAGAAAAGAAAAAGCAGCTGAAAAAATCAAGATTGATTCTGCAGAAAAAAAAGCAGAAGTCCTAAAAGTAAATGAGAAAAAGAAAAAGTAATTTTTTGATAAAACGTTCAAAAATGGGAAACCCAAATGTGGTCCAAAAAAATATTCATACTGTTTTTTGTTTCAGTTTTTATCAGCGCTTTTGCATTTGCACAAGAAACTCCTGTCAAAACAGACTCCACTCATCTTTATAAGGATATTGAAACCTATTCGAAACGAAACAAGTTTAATACGTTCATTTACCGGTTAATATTCAAACCAATCACTATCATTTCAAAAAAAGGAGTCAAAAAGAAAGCTTATAAAAAACTGATCCAGAAACCATACAGCACCTTCCAGGGGAAAATTATCAGGAAAATCAACATTATTACACTTGATCCTTTTGGTTACTCTGCAATTGACACGACTGTAGTCTCGCAAAACAAACTGACTAAAGCGGGGAACAATTTGCATATTAAAACACAAACTATCGCGATCCGAAACCTGTTGCTTATCCATGAAAATGAACCGTTCAATTCTTTTTTTGTAAAAGAGTCGGAGCGCTTGATCCGCAACCAGAAATTTGTGCATGATGTTTTTTTTTACGTTTCCTCTCCCGGACTAAAATCTGATTCAGTAGATATTTTTATCCGCGAATTGGATAACTGGAGTATCGATGCTGAAGCAGCCATTTCAACTTCACATATAAAATTCGGAATATCAGATAAAAATTTTTTAGGATTAGGACACGAGTTTCAGAATGTCTTCTCAAGAAATTTTAATACTGGAATCAGTGCCTTTAATACTAATTATTTCATTCCGAATATAATGACCACTTACATCAACTCAAATTTGCACTATGTAGTCGACGGATACGGAAATAACAGAAGGAGCCTTGCTATTGACCGGCCATTTTATTCTCCATATGCAAAGTGGGCTGGAGGTATATCATTTTCTACTGAGGTTAAAAGAGATTCCCTTGTAGGTATGAATCCGTTATATGTTCCTTTGAATTTAAAATTTAAAACTCAGGATTTTTGGGCAGGTAAGGCAATTCAGATCTTCAAAGGCTCTACCGAGGATGAACTGGCAACTAATTTAATATTTTCAGCCCGTTATCTGCGTATCCGTTACCTTCAAAAACCGACTGATATTAATGACCCGTTACAAATATATTCCAACGAAGATTTTTACTTAACCGGAATAGGCATTTCTACACGTAAATATGTTCAGGATACATATATTTTTAAATATGGCACAATTGAGGATGTTCCGGTCGGAAAGGTTATTGAATTGAAAGGAGGTTATCAGTTAAGAAATAATTCCTGGCGGCCGTATTTAGGAATGCGGGTTTCCTTTGGAAACTATAATGAATGGGGATATCTGAGTACCATCTTTGAATACGGAACTTTCTTTCGCGCATCACATTCTGAACAGGGTGTTATTACTTTTGGTGTAAATTATTTCACAGGATTATTTGAAATCGGGAAATGGAAATTCAGGCAATTTGTAAAACCGCAGGTCACTATTGGCATAAACCGTTTCTCTTATGATAGTCTTACACTCAACGACGGTTATGGTCTGAATGGATTTAACAGTACTACTTTGTCAGGCACAAATCGCCTGTTATTTACTTTGCAAACACAATCATACGCTCCATGGAATTTTATAGGTTTCCATTTTGGACCCTATCTTACCTATTCTCTTGGTATGGTTGGTGATGCTGTAACCGGATTTAAGAACAGAAAAGTGTATTCACAGATAGGTTTTGGTATTTTAATAAAAAATGAAAACCTGTTTTTTAATACATTTCAGATATCCATTTCATTTTATCCGGTAATCCCCGGCACTGGACAGAATATTATTAAAATGAACTCCTTCAGCACAAATGATTTCGGTTTCCGGGATTTTGAAATCGGGAAACCGGTACCAGTGTTATACCGATAAAGAAGAGTATATCACATTATATTCTTACCTCGCTGCTGCCAACGTGTGAATGATGTAACTCTTTTCAATAGTTATGTAATACTTCCGGAAATAAGCGGGTCTACCTTTGCCCTGTGATAATATTTTCACACTTTAACTTAATCTAAAATGAAGCAAAAAAAAGTATTTCCAATCATAGCAATGCTATTGATTGTATTAATTTCCGGCTGTAATAAAAAAGATGAAATTACCGGTCTGCCTCCTAAGGTGACTTCAACAAGCCCAATAACCGAAGCAACAAGTATTGCCATTAATAGTAAAATTTCGGCAATCTTCAGTGCGGCTATGGATCCTGCAACGATCACGAGCGCAAACTTTACTTTAATGCAGGGGGCTACGGCTGTTTCAGGAGCGGTAGGGTATACAGGTTCAACCGCCACATTTACACCGGCCGCTGAACTGTCCCCGAATACTGTCTATATGGCCACTATTACTACGGGGGCTAAAGACGAATCTGGCATAACCCTGGCAAAAGATTATATCTGGAGCTTTACTACAGGTGGAACTCCGGATATAACAAAACCAACGGTGACTTTAACAGACCCGTTAAACAACGCTATGGGCGTAAGTATCAGCAAACTAATCGTAATAACGTTTAGCAAGCCGATGGATCAGACCACAATCACCGGTCTGACATATACATTGAACCAGGGCGCAACGACTGTTCCAGGTGCAGTTACCTATACAGGTACAACTGCAACATTTACTCCCTCAGTCAACCTTGTATATAGCAAACTTTATACCGGAACGATAACAACCGGAGCTAAGGATATGGCTGGCAATGCACTTGCAGTTAATTATACCTTTAATTTTACAACTGTTGCTGCTCCGGATCTTACGTTGCCCATGGTAAATTCATCAGACCCGCTCAATAGCTCCATTGATGTTGCGACCAACAAGGTAGTTGCATTGACCTTCAGTGAGGCAATGACTGCTTCAACGATCAACAGTTCGACATTTACTTTAAAGCAAGGGACAACTCCGGTTGAAGGTACAGTGGCCTATTCCGGAACAACAGCAAGGTTGACCCCGTCAAGTATCCTGGCAGAGGGTACTATTTATACTGCTACAATATCTACCGGAGCAAAAGACTTAGCTGGCAACCCGCTTGCAGCTAACTTCGTTTGGAGTTTCACAACTGCTATTCATGGATCAGGTCCTGCAGTGGTTGATCTTGGGGCTGCAGCCAATTACGTGATTCTGGCTAAAACAGGCATCAGTAACATTTCGACTTCCGCTATTACCGGAAATTTGGGCCTGAGCCCTGCCGCCACATCTTATATCACAGGTCTTTCATTGACAAATGCAACCGGATATGCGACTTCAGCACAAGTAACCGGACAAATATTTGCAGCCGACATGGCAGCTCCGACTGGTATTAACCTTACCACTGCTGTCGAAAATATGATTACTGCTTACACCGATGCAGCCGGACGTCCTACACCAGATTTTTTAGAACTGGGCACCGGAAATATTGGCGGGAAAACTCTTACACCAGGTCTCTATAAATGGACGACCACAGTTACATTGCCATCTGATGTTACCATTTCGGGCGGTGCGAATGATGTATGGATCTTCCAGATTTCCCAGGACCTTACTGTTAGCAATGGAGTGCATGTTACTCTGGCAGGAGGCGCACGGGCTAAAAATATTTTCTGGCAGGTAGCCGGAGTGGCAACAATGGGTACAACCTCTCACTTTGAAGGAATTATATTGTCGATGACAGGTATAATTTTTCAGACAGGTGCATCCTTTAAGGGCAGAGCCCTTGCACAAACTGCAGTCGTACTTGATGGTAATACTGTAATACTGCCGTAATAAATTAAAAAGAATCAAAATACAAAAGAGGCTGCCTCCAGGGGCAGCCACTTTTAAATTTAAATGATAATTATAAAATATAATATTATGAAAACAAAAAGATTATGGATGACCGCAATCGCAGCCTTATTCCTGGCAGCGTTAATAGGCGGGTGCAAAAAAGATGATTTCGTGGAGGTCGTTGGAGTATGCCCGGTTGTGATATCAACAGACCCAGCAAATGCTGCTACCGGTGTACCCCTTGACAAGATAATTACGGCAACCTTCAATGAACCGATGAACCCTGTAACTATCATCCCGGAAGCTTTTACTTTGCAAG
Organism: Bacteroidales bacterium; assembly: GCA_003141715.1. GTDB lineage: Bacteria > Bacteroidota > Bacteroidia > Bacteroidales > VadinHA17 > LD21. The sequence continues at coordinate 51,430 of PLNF01000065.1, forward strand.
GAGCAACAAAAGGTGCTGCATCGGATATGTCAGGCACATTGACATACGATGGAACGAATTCTACGATGAGCTTTACGCCAGACTCCAAACTCGAAGCCAACACCACTTATACAGCTACGGTTGTATCATCGGTGAAGGATTTAACGGGAAATGCATTACAGGTCAATTATGTGTGGACCTTTAGTACAGGTTCAACCTTGTCACCTACGGTGATTTCTACAGATCCGGCAAATAATGCAACGGGAGTATTCCTTAATAAAACAGTTACCGCAACCTTTAATCAGCCAATGGATCCATTGACAATTACTGCAACAACTTTTACCATAATGCAAGGGGCAACGCCGGTCACAGGAACAGTTTCGTACACCGGTACAACTGCATCCTTTAAACCTTCCAGTGATCTTACAGGCAGCACCATTTATACTGCCACCATTACCACCGGAGTTAAGAATGTACCGGGCACAACACTTGCTAATGACTATGTATGGACATTTACCACCGGAACCATTTCGGCTCCTAAAGTGAGTTCTACCGACCCGGCAAATATGGCCACAGGCGTGGCGCTTAATAAAGTAATCCGCGCAACTTTCAGCGAAGCAATGAATCTTTCAACGATCACAATATCGTCCTTTATCTTAATGACAGGAGCAGACATTGTTCCCGGCGTCGTGAACTATTCTGGTACGACGATTGCGACCTTTACACCAACGAGTAATCTTTTATCAGGTACCACCTACACGGCTACGATTACAACAATAGTTAAGAATCCTGCCGGCACTCCACTGGCGAATAATTATGTGTGGAGCTTTAATACCTCTGCACCTTTAGGTCCATTGGGTGTTGACCTTAAATCGGTTGCCCGGTTCGGGATTATCGCAGGAGTGGGAGTCAGCAACGACGCAGGCTTCAGTGTGATTAATAATATGGATGTTGGAATATACCCTGGCGTTCGTTCTTCGATTACCGGATTCCCTCCTGCCAATGTAGTGAACGGAGCGATTTATGCCTCCGATGATATTGCACCTCCCGGTGTGCCAGCCATGCTTTTGCAGGCTCAAAATGACCTGACGGCTGCATATCTTTTTGCTGAAGGAGCAATTTCTCCGGCACCTGCCACAGTATCAGGCGATCAGGGCGGCAAAACACTTGCCCCGGGTATTTATAAATCCACATCCACACTCCTAATACAATTAGGCGATTTGACTCTTGATGCTCAGGGTGATGTGAATGCCGTCTGGATTTTCCAGGTAGCATCAGCTTTTACTACTATAGGTGGAGCGGGGGGCAATGTTATCCTTACCGGAGGCGCTCAGGCTAAAAACGTCTATTGGCAAACTGGCAGTTCAGCGACAATCGGAGACTATACCTCATTTAAAGGAAACGTATTGGCCTTACAATCCATAACGCTGAACTCATATGCAACTGCAACGGGTAGAATGCTTGCCAGAAATGGCTCAGTTGTAATGACCAGCACAAACACAATCAATAAGCCGTAAATTATAAACAATATGAAAGCTAAAATTAATTTTAAAATGGGATCACGCATGACGTGGTCCCATTATACCCTGCTCATTAAAAGTCTTATTATCAGCGCTTTGATTCTGACAGGTATACAGTCGGCTCTACAGGCGCAGGAAACTACGTACACGAAACCTTCATGGTGGTTTGGCGGTGCTGTTGGTGCAAATTTTAATTACTACCGTGGCTCCACTAAGGAATTGAATCTGGATTTAACCGTTCCCACTGCTTTTCATAATGGCAGTGGTGTGGGGCCTTATTTTGCACCCTTGTTAGAGTTTCATCGTCCTGATACAAGACTTGGTTTTATGCTGCAGGCAGGATATGACGGCCGCAAAGGTAAGTTCGAAGAGGTAACTACCCCTTGTAACTGCCCGGCTGACTTATCAGCAAAGCCTAGCTATATTACTATTGAGCCGAGCTTGCGCTTCGCCCCATTCAAATCAAATTTTTATTTGTATGGCGGCCCACGCTTTGCTTTCAATTCGGGAAAATCATTCAAATACCAGCTAGGGATCAATCCTGATTATCCTGATCAGGTTGCCGACCCGGAAGTGAAAGGAGATTTTAGCAAAATGTACAAATCAGTATTCTCTATGCAAATCGGAGCAGGATACGATATTCCGCTTTCATCAGAGGACACTCAAATGCAAACTGTACTCTCTCCTTTTGTTTCTTTTCAACCTTATTTTGGTCAGGACCCGCGTTCAATCGAAACATGGAATCTGACCACTGTAAGAGTAGGCATTGCACTTAAGTTTGGGCGTGGACATGAAATTCCCACGACTGTTGTAAAAGCACCGGTAGTAATAGCAGTGCCAGATATTGATGTTAAATTTTCTGTTAACTCACCTAAAAATATTCCGGTCGAGCGCAGGGTAAGAGAAACATTCCCTATTCGTAACTACGTGTTTTTCGATTTAGGATCAACTGAGATACCTGATCGTTATGTATTGATCACGAAAGATAAGGTGAAAGACTTCAAAGAAGACAGGATGGAAGTGTTTACACCTAAACATCTGTCGGGTCGTTCAGATCGGCAAATGACTGTCTATTATAATGTTCTGAACATTCTCGGTGACCGTATGGGGAGATTTCCTTCAACTATTGTCAGGCTGACCGGAGCGTCAATGCAAGGACCGGAAGACGGAATGGCAATGGCAGAGTCGGTAAAGAAATACCTTACAGATATATTTGGAATTGATCCTTCGAGGATCAAAACCGAAGGTCGTATTAAACCCAGAATCCCGTCTGAACAGCCGGGTGGCACAAAAGAGTTTGACCTCCTTCGTGAGGGAGACCGCAGAGTGTCTATCTGGAGCGAATCGCCTGAAATAATTATGGAATATCAGACAGGTCCGAATGCCCCTCTGGCACCGGTACAGATCCTTGCAGTGCAGGAAGCACCGCTTGACAGCTATGTTACTTTCAATGCAGAGGGAGCAAAAGATGCATTTTCGTCATGGTCGGTGGAAGTAAGGGATGAAAAAGGAGCTTTGCAGAATTTTGGACCTTATACACAGGAGAAAGTCAGTATTCCCGGAAAAACTATTCTTGGTGCCCATCCTGAAGGTGACTATAAAGTGACTATGGTAGGTAAGACGAAGAGCGGTAAAACAGTGAAAAAGGAAACTACCGTACAAATGGTGCTTTGGACCCCGCCAGAAAGAGAAGAAGGGATGAGATATAGTGTAATTTTTGAATTCAATGACGCGCAGGCCATCCCTACATACGAAAAGTACCTCACAGATATAGTGACGCCAAAGATTCCAAAAGACGGAACAGTAATAATTCACGGTCATACCGATATTATCGGAGATGAAGCCCATAACCAGGAATTGTCATTGGCCAGGGCTAACGAAGTCAGGGGTATTATTGAAAATGCTCTGTCAAAAGCCGGGAGAACCGATGTCAAATTTGAAGTATACGGATTCGGTGAGGATCAAGCTTTAGCACCGTTTGGAAACAAATATCCGGAGGAACGCTTTTATAACCGTACCGTTATAATTGATATTATTCCACCTAAGTAAGTTTTCTAAACTTAAAATTTTATCTCTCATAACCAAGGCTGTCTGAAAAGAAAATCAGGCAGCCTTTTCTTTTCTTTTTTTAGTCATTCAAACTTAAAGTTGCATCATACTTGAGTGTGTGAATTATATAACTCTGTTACAGAATTGTGTAACGATCCTCTCCGATTGACAGCCTACCTTTACTGAAATACTATTTATAAATAAAAATATAACTAATGAGAAAAATTGTAATAACTTTTTTGATGGTAATTGGTTTTGGTTCTATAAGTTTTGCACAGGATTACCATACGGGAATCGGACTGCGAGGCGGATTTGAAAGTGGTCTTACTTTAAAACATTTCACAAGTGAAAAGTCAGCCATCGAATTTATCCTGGCAAGCAGATGGAGAGGTTTTGAGATTACCGGTCTTTATGAAGTACATAATCAGGCTTTCAACACAGAAAGATTGAAATGGTATTATGGAGTTGGAGCCCATGTTGGCTTCTGGAACGGCGATTATACTTACAGATATTGGGGAAATCAAGGTACAGACTACACAGTTGTAGGTATAGATGGAATACTTGGGCTGGAGTATAGTTTCGATGAAGCTCCTATTAATATCGGCCTCGATTGGAAGCCTGCCTTTAATATTATTGGCTATGAAGGTCTATGGGCCGATGGAGGAGCTCTTTCAATACGCTATATCTTTTAAAACATATCAGGTCAGGCCATGAATTGATGATCAAGTTTGTACTTGGGAAAATCATTCACAGTCTAAATTCAAAAAAATGAACACATCAGAATTAAAAGGAAAGCTGAATGACTTTTTTCTCTCACTTATTAAAACAAAAATCAAATGAATTGATTATTCTCTATTTGTAATTAAGTTAAATCAAGATTAAAGAAAGTAAGTATGAAAACAGATAAAGTGAAAAAAGTATTAATAGCCCTTGATTATAATCCAACTGCACAAAAAGTAGCAGAAGTAGGATTTTCAATTGCAAAGGCAATGAACGCAGAAATTATATTGCTGCATGTAATATCGGATCCGGTATATTACTATTCGACAGAATATTCTCCTATAATGGGGTTTAATGGTTTCATGGAGACAGGTCCGATGCAATTGGATACTGTCGATGGACTTAAACAGGCAGCATTGCATTTCCTGGATAAATCGAGGCACCATCTGGGTGATAAATCAATCCAGACTCTGATAAAAGAAGGAGATTTTGCTGATTCAATATTGCAGGCTGCAAAAGAGCTGCATGCTGATATTATTATATTAGGTTCACACAGCCGGAAATGGTTGGAAAATATATTAATGGGAAGTGTTACTGAGAAAGTTTTACGTCATACTTCCATACCCCTGTTCATCATTCCAACTAAAAAACAGAATTAACCTGAATTCAAATTATTTTCAGCTTTATGAACCACTCTTTGATTAGAATATGTTTATAGTGTAAATTATATAACTATTTCTAAAAGTTATGTAACACTTTCGGAAATAAGTCACTGTAACTTTGAACTAAACTAATAAATCAAAACTATGCCATTATTAACCATTTTAGTCGTATTAATTGTTGCAGGTGTCCTACTTTGGCTCGTCAATAATTATATCCCAATGGATCGTAACATCAAAAACATCTTTAATGTCGTTGTAGTGATTGTTGTTATTGTCTGGCTTCTGAAAGTGTTTGGTATTTTTAGTTACCTGAGGGGGATACATATTTAAAAATGTATATTTGAGTTATTAAAAGCGTCCTTTTCATTTCGAACTGCAGTAAATTAATAGGTACCTGTGATAATGGACCAAAACTCACATCACTTCTGGAGTATATCGGGTGCAGAATTGCTTAACGACCTTCAGACTACACCCGGAGGCCTAACTACAAATGAGGCCAAAAAACGTCTCACAAGCTATGGTGCAAATCGTCTGAAACCTCAAAAACGATCAGATGCATTTACACTCTTTATTGGCCAGTTTAAAAGTCCGATTATTCTCATTCTGTTATTTGCGACCGGGTTGTCTTTTTTTCTTCATGATCCTGTAGATGCTTTAATTATTCTTTTAATCGTCCTGGTGAGTGGTTTTCTTGGATTTTGGCAAGAGCACAGCGCATCCAACGCGGTAGAGAAATTACTTGCTATAGTTCAAATTAAAGCAGCAGTATTTCGTAATGGAAATCAACAGGAAATTCCTATTGAAGATGTCGTACCGGGTGATATTGTTATCCTGAACGCAGGTGATATTGTTCCGGGTGACTGTATGCTTCTTGAATCGAAAGACCTGTTTGTTGATGAAGCCATGCTTACGGGAGAAACCTTCCCGGTTGAAAAAATCGTTTCGGTGTTGGCAGAAGATACTGCCCTTGCGAAACGAACCAATGCTGTCTGGATGGGCACACATATAGTAAGCGGAAATGCTAAAGCGTTAGTTACACTTACTGGCAAGAACACTGAGTTTGGTAAGGTTTCGGAACGGCTTAAACTCAAACCCCCGGAAACTGAATTTGAACATGGCATACGAAGATTTGGCTATTTTCTTGGAGAAGTTACCCTGTTCCTGGTAGTCATTATATTTGCCATTAACGTTTATTTGCACCGGCCTGTCCTCGAATCTTTTCTTTTTTCACTGGCGCTTGCAGTTGGGTTAACTCCACAGTTATTACCGGCAATTATCAGCATCAACCTTGCTCATGGTGCAAAAAAAATGGCTCAGAAAAAAGTGATTGTTAAGAGGCTTGCTTCTATCGAAAACTTTGGTAGTATGAATATCATTTGTTCAGATAAAACCGGCACTCTTACAGAGGGAACCGTACAGGTGGAATCCGCACTCGATGTGAATGGAAAGGCGAACGAAAAGGTTTTCCTGTTTGCTTATCTTAATGCTTTTTACGAAACAGGATTTACTAACCCCATTGATCAGGCAATTCTTAATTATCGCAAGATTGACCTGTCGGGATACCGGAAACAGGATGAAATTCCCTATGATTTTTTGCGAAAACGTCTTAGTATAGCTGTCACACAGGGAAATGCTCATTTGATGTTAACAAAAGGTGCATTGGATAACATTTTAGAAGTATGTTCATCAGTGGAAACTAATGAAGGAAATATTGTTGACATCGCATCCATGAAGGATAAGATTCAGAAACACTTTGAAGAATTCAGCAATAATGGGTTTCGCACCTTAGGTATTGCTTACAAAAATTTACCGGCGGAAACGCTTATTAACAAAAATGACGAGAATGATATGACTTTTTTAGGTTTTCTCACCCTTTTTGACCCGCCTAAGGCAAATATTATCGAAACCATTGCCAGTCTGAAAAACCTTGGTGTATCACTCAAAATTATCACTGGCGATAATCATCTTGTTGCAGCCAGTCTTAGTAAGAAAATGGGACTGTCGGATACTAAAATCATCAGCGGTCCTGAACTTCGTCATATGAGTGATGGCGCATTGCTCAGTCGTGTCGGTACAGTGGATGTTTTTGCCGAAATTGAGCCTAATCAGAAAGAACGGATTATAATTGCTATGCGAAAGGCCGGAAACGTTGTAGGATACATGGGCGATGGTATCAATGACGCTTCAGCCCTCCATGCCGCCGATGTAGGGATTTCGGTGGATACTGCTGCAGACGTTGCCAAAGACGCAGCTGATATTGTCCTGCTCGAAAAAGACCTGGGAGTTCTGGTTGAGGGTGTGAGAGAAGGACGAACCACATTTGCTAATACACTCAAATATGTCTTTATGGCCACAAGTGCTAATTTCGGGAATATGTTCAGCATGGCAGGAATATCGCTTTTTATTCCTTTCCTTCCATTGCTGCCCAAGCAGATCCTTCTTACCAACCTTATGACCGACTTTCCTGAAATGACCATTGCCACAGACAATGTAGATGAGCAAATGATTGATTATCCACGACGATGGGACATTAAGGCTATTCGTAAGTTTATGATTACCTTCGGACTGGTAAGTTCATTCTTTGACTATTTGACATTTGGTCTGTTATTGCTGGTTCTACATGCAAATGAGGGTCAGTTCAGAACCGGATGGTTTCTTGAATCGGTTATCTCGGCATCAATGATTGTGCTCGTGATCCGGAGCAGAAAACCTTTTTTCAGGAGCAAACCTGGCAAATATCTTTTAATAGCAACATTATCGATCGCAGTTATTACTTTAGTCTTTCCATTCACACCGCTGGGAAATATCTTTGGATTCAGTCCGCTCACTCTTTCAACATATTTACTCTTATTGCTGATTGTTGCAATGTATATTCTTGGTGCAGAAATTACCAAAAGAATTTTTTATAAGAAGGTTAAATTTTAAAATACTCAGCCGGCTGAATTCATGGTTATAAAAAAGAATCGCATGAATATATCCGATTTATTGAGAATAAGGGCATTAACCGGATTATAATATGTACTTTGCCCAAAATTAAAATTATAATTATGAGTACAGGAACAGTAAAATTTTTTAATAACTCCAAAGGATTTGGATTTATTAAGGACGGTGCATCAGAGAAAGAATACTTTGTACATGTATCGGGTCTGAATGATGAGGTCAGGGAAAATGATGAAGTAACTTTTGATCTTCAGGAAGGAAAGAAAGGATTAAATGCCATAAATGTTAAACTGGTGTAATTTGAATATTATATAAGACATTTATTGTGAAGAGGCTGTCTCAAAAGGGTGGCTTCTTTTTTTTTGTGATAAAATTACGTCGCTCCTGATTGAAATTCCTAATTAATTGGATGAGATCCCTCGCTCCGCCAACTGGCGAACGAGCACACCGAAGGTAACCCTCCTCTCCCATTCAACCTTTGCGTCTTTGTGCCGTTACTCCATAATATGTAAATAATGTAACTTTTATTTAGAATTGTATAACGGTATTACTTGTAGGTTCTTTTACCTTTCAGCAATATTTTTAATGAAAATGAAATGAGAAAAGCCGGAATTATAATTTTAATCCTTGGATTATTATTAACTATTTTTAGCGCTGTTACTTTTTTTACCAGGGAGAAAGTAGTTGATCTCGGAAGTCTTAAAATTACCGCAAACAAACCGCATCATCTAAGCTGGTCGCCACTTATCGGTATTGCCGTAATGGGAGTCGGTGGAGTTGTTGTATTGATGTCTCCTAAAAAATAATAGCTGTTCTTAAGCTGAATACTGTCATTCTTGACAAAGCGACTATTATCAATTGAAATATTAATAATCTATGAAGGTATTATTAATTTTCCCCCAATACCCTGCTTCCTTCTGGAGTTTCAAATATGCTTTACGCTTCATCTCCAAAAAAGCGGCTGTACCACCACTTGGCTTAATAACCGTATCTGCAATGCTGCCGGAATCATGGCAAAAGAAACTTGTGGACATGAATGTATCATCACTCCAGACAAGCGATATTCTTTGGGCAGATTATGTTTTTATCAGCGCAATGTACATCCAGAAGGAATCTGTGAGCAATATAATTGAAGAGTGCCAAAAGCATAAAATTAAAATGGTTGCAGGCGGCCCTCTCTTTACACAGGAATATGAGAACTATCCACAGATTGACCATTTTATCCTGAATGAAGCAGAAATTACATTGCCCCCGTTTCTGAAAGATTTAGAAACAGGGCATCTCCCGAAAAAAGTTTACAGGACAAATAAATATGCTGATATTAAATTAACACCTGTGCCGGATTACCATTTGTTGTCAATGAAGGACTATGCTTTTATGAATTTCCAGGTTTCACGCGGATGCCCCTATTCATGCGATTTCTGTGAAATTACTACACTGCTGGGGCACAAAGTAAGGATGAAGGATACCGATCAGATTATAAAAGAACTTGAGATGCTTTATAATCTTAATTGGCGGGGACCTGTGGTTATAGTTGATGATAATTTTATCGGAAACAAAAATGAAATCAAACATAACCTGCTTCCTGCAATGAAAAAATGGATGCAAACACGTAAATATCCTTTTGTTTTTAACGCCGAAACATCTGTTAATCTTGCAGATGATGAAGAGCTTATGACTTTAATGGTTGAAGCAGGATTTACATCTACTTTTGTTGGTATTGAAACCCCGGAAGAAAAATCTCTTCAGGATTGCAATAAGAGTCAGAACTTAAACAGGGACCTGCTCCAGAGTGTAATAAAAATGCAAAATGCCGGTCTGCAGGTTTCCGGCGGATTCATTGTGGGTTTTGACAGCGATACCCCGGCTGCATTTCAACGACAAATAGATTTTATCCAGCAAAGCGGAATTGTTGCTGCAATGGTGGGGCTGTTAAATGCTCCAAAACACACAAAGCTTTACAAACGACTTGAAGCAGAAAACAGGTTAACAACTGAAGCTACAGGAAATAATACCGATTCATCTATGAATTTTATTCCAAAAATGAATTCACATGAGCTTTTGGAAGGGTATGAAAAGATAATTCAGAGTATCTATGCCACAAAACCTTATTATAAGAGGATACGTCAGTTTTTGTTAAATTATAAGCGGCTCCAAGGGAAGCAAATGAAAATAGAATTTTTCCATATCGGTGCCTTCTTCAAATCGATGATTGTAATCGGAATACTTAATAAAGGGAGAGGCGAATACTGGAAGCTTCTGATTTGGACTCTTTTTAAGAGGCCGGGTTTGATAGTGGATGCAATTACATTTGCCGTGTACGGTTATCACTTTCAAACAGTTTATGGATTAAGAAATAGCCGATAAACTTAACTTGAAACCGGGTTTGGGCCATTTAATTGTAACATAATTTGAATGCCGTACCGCGAATGAAGATGAAAAGCAAAATTATTTTCAAGAATCAAAAAAGCCAAGGGACCATTCAGTCTCCAATTCGCCTATTAATTGTAATAATCTTTTCGATCCTTGTCAGTGATATGCTTGTCTGGATTTTTATAAAGTTCCTTCCCCCGCTTACAGTATGGGGTGAGTTGCTGGTCGATTCAATTCTGATTTTAATTATTCTTTCCCCTATCCTGTATTCCTTTGCATTTCGTCCGTTAACAGCAAACATCGGCGAGCGCAAGCGGGCCGAGGATGCGCTGCTCCTGGAGAAAGATAACTTTCGCCATTCTCTCGATGATTCCCCTCTCGGAGTGCGTATTGCCACGATAGAGGGAAATACGCTTTATGCTAATAATACTCTTCTGAATTTCTACGGATACGATAGTCTCGGGGAACTGCAAAAAACACCTTTAAAGAATCGCTATACACCGGAAAGCTATGTCCAGGCTCAAAAAAGAAAGCGCCAAAGAGAACACGGTGATTTAAGTGCCACCGGTTATGAAATCAGCATTGTCAGGAAAGATGGAGAAATTCGCCATCTCCAGGTTTTCCGCAAGGAAGTTTTATGGGACGGCGTCAGACAGTTTCAGGTCATCTGCAACGACATCACCGGGCGCAAGCAGGCAGAAGAAGAGATCATAAAATCAAAGAAATTAGTGGAGGATCTCCACAAACATCTTACAGAGATCCGTGAGAATGAACGTGCTCTGATCTCCAGGGAAATCCACGATCAGATTGGTCAGTCACTTACCGCATTAAAGCTTGATTTAAACTGGATGTATAAATATGTTGGTACAAACCCTGAGGCCGTGATGAAACTTGACAACATGATTGAACTCATTTCAAATACAATTAAAGATGTGCAGCGTATCTCATCAGACCTTCGTCCTGGAATTCTGGATGATCTTGGTTTAGCTGCTGCCATCGAATGGTATTCAGGGGAATTTGAGGAGAGAACCGGAATCAAATGCAGATTAAGACTTGATGATTCAATCTTTGGTGATTCCCAAAAGAACCTCGTGTTTTTCCGTGTCCTTCAGGAGGCTCTGACAAATGTAATCCGGCATGCGAATGCTTCAATTGTCAATATCAAACTCCATCAATCCAAACAAGGTAGTACCTTGACTATTAAGGATAATGGAATTGGAATGCACCTGGAAAAAGTAGAATCAGGCAACCCTTTAGGATTGATTGGCACGCGTGAACGAATCAGGCAGGTTGGAGGTACATTATATATCTCATCAGGAATAGGACAAGGAACAAAGTTAACTATCTTTATTCCTTCTAAATAAATGATATAGTAATGAAAATACTAATTGCCGACGACCATTCAATAGTACGTGAAGGACTAAAACAGTATGTCAAGACTCTCGATGAAGTTAAATTGATTGATGAAGCTGTCGATGGAAATGAGGCCTGGGCAAAAATTAAAAATGAAAAGTATGATATTGTAATCCTTGATGTTTCTATGCCGGGAATGAGTGGTTTGGATGTGTTGCGGAATATCAAAGAGAGGAATCTCAAGACACATGTCCTGATACTTAGTGTTCACCCCCAGGAACAATATGCCATTCATGCATTTAAGCTTGGCGCTTCAGGGTATATTTCAAAAGACAACGCTTTCGAAGAGTTAACTCTTGCCATAAAGAAAATTATATCAGGTGGAAGATATATAGGAAATACTTTTGCAGAAAAGCTGGCTTTTAACGGCTTTGATTCCGATACACATCTGATTCACGAAAAACTTTCGGAAAGGGAATTTCAGGTTATGGTTAAGTTAGCAAAGGGGAAATCTGTTTCCGAAATCGCTAAAGAAATTTTTATTTCGGATAAAACTGTAAGCACTTACCGTGCCCGTATCCTTGAAAAAATGGGGATGAAAAAAAATGCTGAACTGACAATTTACGCGATAAAGAATAATCTGATAGAATAAGGGTGTAATGGCATAACGGCGTAACGGCATAACGGTGAAGCCTTTAAACCTTCAAGCCTTTAAGCCCTTACACCTTAGAACCTTTACGCCCTTAATTACTTCTGGCTTTTATTATTTTTGATAACATAACTGAAATGATTTTACACTCATTTACCAGATCTTCCATCACTTCGTTTTCAATATAGTTAATTTCTTTTGCAATGATAAGGAGTGTTTGTAATTCAGCTGCAGATCCTTTGGCAATGTAGAAATGCCGTATTGATTGTTTATCTGTTCCAAGTTCATCACCTTCTGCAATGTTTGCAGGAATACTTACAGCAGCTCTCTGGATTTGATCCCGTAGTCCAAAGTCTTTAGAAAAAGATTGTGTCTTAACCAGCTTATAAATTTTAACAGCAAGTTCTTTGGCTTTTTGCCAGACTAGTAGTTCTCTGAAATTTCCCATTGTGCAGCGATTTTTAGTTTAAACAATGTTTAATCACTATACGATTCCACTCATATAGTAATTAAATCAAATATAATAAACTTACTCTCCAAAATCAATAACACTATATTTACGCTTTTTCGCCTTTACACCATTACGCCATTACCCCTTTACGCCCTTCCCTGTAGTCTCTCCCCTACACCCGAATCATCCTTTCCCCTACATTAAAATCCGCTAATTCCTTATAAATTAGTATGTCTGCATTAACTAATTTGCTCATTTGGGGAAACATTAAAATATAATGACCCCCAGACTGATAAAAATTATCTGATTATGAAAATTGTTCTTGCAGATGATTCCTCTCTGTTGAGAGACAGAATCAAGAGTTTATTGAATAGTATTAATAACGTTTCTGTGGTGGGTGAAGCTGAAAACGGAGTGGAAGCACTGCAACTTATCAGGGAAAAGAAACCTGATCTGGCAATTCTTGATATCCGGATGCCGGAAATGAATGGTATAGAAGTTCTTAAAAAAATCAGGGAGATGGGATTAGGGACAAAGGTTTGCATACTTACAAATTATCCTTACAAACAATACAGAGAGAAGTGTATTTCTGCAGGTGCAGAATATTTCTTTGATAAGAATCAGTCAATAGATGAGTTAAAGGAAGTAGTTTCTATACTGGCTAAAGAACAGCAGGGAGGATAAAATGAACAATTCATTTCAGACGACGACAGATCAGATTTTGGTTTTCACACTGGATGAAATGTCCTATGCTCTTCTATTACCAACAGTGGTAAGGGTTATCCATACGGTTGAAGTAAGGCGTTTACCAAAAGCCCCGGAGATTATTTCAGGGATTATTAATGTTCAGGGCCAGATCATTCCCGTTGCTGATATCCGTAAACGTTTCGGCCTGGTCGCGAGGGAAACTGATCCTGACGACCGTATGATAATTGCTGATACAGGGAAAAGGAAGGTTGCTCTGTTCGTCGATACCGTTACCGGTATTAAAGATCTGTCAACCCGTCAATTTGTAAATTCCAAAGAGAACCTGCCCTTTGCTGAATATATTAAAGGAGTTGCAAAAGTCGATAACGAACTTATCCTTATTTATGATCTTGAACAATTTCTCAGTCTTGATGAGGAGAAGGAGCTTGAACAAGCGCTGAAACAGAAAAACAAATGAATCGCAAGCTGACAGATATCGAATTATACGCTGTTTGCGAAGTAATAGCTTCCTGCATGGGATTGCATTTTCCTGTTGAAAGGTGGGCGATACTCGATCGTAACCTGGCATCTGCTGCCAGGGAGTTCGGTTTTCAAAACATGGGTGGGTTCATTCAATGGCTTTTATCCGCCACCCTGAACAAGGAGCAGATGGAAATCCTTGCGGCTCATCTTACCATCTCCGAAACCTATTTTTGGCGGGAACCACAGGTTTTCACAGCATTAACAGATTTTATACTTCCGGAACTTATCAGGTCAAAGGGCAAGGAGAAAGTTGAGGAGCTTGCGACAAAATCCCGCCTTAGCGGGAGAGAAAGAAGTATCAGGATATGGAGCGCCGGATGTTCAACAGGAGAAGAACCGTACTCCATAGCAATAGCCCTTCATAAAACGATTAAAAAAATTGAAGATTGGAATATTACTATACTGGCCACCGATATAAACCCGAAGGCACTTGACAAAGCAGAGCATGGGATTTATAGTACATGGTCATTCCGTAATTCTCCATCATGGTTAAAAAGCAGCTATTTTCACCATAAGGAAGATAGGCAGTATGAGATTATTCCTGAGATAAAGAAGATGGTGACTTTTACCTGTCTCAGTCTTGTTGAAATGTCTGCTCTTAGCAATGCCAGCACAATGGATATCATTTTTTGCCGGAATGTGTTAATGTACTTTACCAATGAGTGGGTAAACAAAATTTCTCAGAATCTTTTTAATTCCTTATCAGAAGAAGGTTGGTTGATAGTTTCTTCCTGTGAACTTTCTTCAAACCTGTTTCCACAGTTTACACCGGTAAATTTCCCCGGAGCAGTTTTGTACCGAAAGGGCAAAAATGGATCTGTACATTCTTCACCCTCCATATCTTACGAGACGGAGAGAATTCAACCCTTGTCCGCCGAAGCTTCAGCGAAGGTGGATTTAACCCCTTCAACTTTTACCCGCCATAGCCTTGTCGCTTACGCTCCAAAGCTTCAGCAACGGAGCGGCGAAGGCGGGTCTTCAACTCTTCATCAACCTCCAACAAATGTGAAGCCCCCTGAAGAATCTATTACTGACAAGTTATTTGCCATTCGCCTTTTAGCTGACCAGGGGTTTCTTTCCGAATCACTTTCTCTTTGCAACAAAACAATTGCATCGGATAAACTTGCTCCGGGTTTATATTTCATGCGGGCCTCAATCCTTCAGGAGATGGGGAAAAGTTCTGAAGCCATAGCATCACTCAGACAGGGAATCTATATCAATCCGGATAATGTTATGGGGCACTTTATTCTTGGCAATTTATTTATCCGGATGGGAAATACAAAAAATTCAAAACGATCTTTTAAAAATGTACTCGATTTATTAAACGGATCAGAAGATGATGATATCCTGCCTGATTCAGAAGGATTGTCAGTTAAGTATATCAGGGAAATCATCCATGCAAATATGCAAACGCAACAAAGAAATGAAAAAAGAAATCCGTATCAAACTTAAAGAACGCGCCATAGCTTTGGCAAAGGAGCCTGTAGAAAAAGATACATCTTCTGCGAATATAGATGTAATAGCTTTTACCCTGGGGGCCGAAAACTATTGCATTGAGTCTGTTCTTGTAAAAGAAATATATCCATTGACAGATTTCACCCCTTTGCCCGGCGTATCTTCTTATATTTTTGGTATTATCAATGTACGTGGGCAAATACTTCCGGTCGTAGATCTTAAAAAATTCTTCAACCTTCCTGAGCGAGGTTTGGGTGAATTGAATAAGGTAATCATACTTAGCAACGAGCAAATGGAGTTTGGCATTCTGGCCGACGCGGTTCATGGTACACAGACGATTGATCTCGAAGATATCAGGGGCATTCCACCAACTGTTTCAGGTATCGGAGAAGAATACCTGAAGGGCGTTACAAAAGAGAGTCTGATCCTTTTAGATGCTCAGAGATTATTGTCTGATGAACATATTGTTGTTAATGACGAAGTAAACTAATTATGAATAACCCCCATCCCGGCATTCCCCATAAAGGGGGAAATAAGAAAGGGGGTAAAAAAAATAATAGAATCGAAGATTGAAAATTATAGTAATAATATAAAACAGGGAGGAAAATATTATGTTTAAAAACATGAAAATCTGGTTACGTTTTGTATTGAGTTTCAGCTTAATACTTGCTTTTTTAATCGCCATAATCCTGGTGAGTTTTAATCAGATCGCAATCAGTAAGGACAGGCTTACACGGATCACAAAAATTAACAATGTCTACATTCAATTGGCTAATGACATGATCACTGCTGCAAAACAAACAGCCATTGACGTCGAGGATATTTTACTGCTAAGCTACCAGAATCAGACAAGCGAGAATGTAAATATGATTAAGAGCAATCTTACCGAACACAGGAAAATATATTATGAGGCTGCGATAAAGCTAGAAGCTCTAATCCCAAAGGATGATACAAAAGGATTAGATATACTCAGCCAGTTGAATGCACATTCAGATAGCGCCCAACTATTTCAGGACAAAGTGACTGAATTAGCCCTGGCAGGCAAACCCAAAGAGGCTACCGATTTTATGTTCGCGGTATCATACCCAAAAGTGTTGCGTTGGATAAAAACACTGGACGATCTTATTCACGATAATGAAGAATATAATGTTTCTCATTATAACCAGGCAGAACAGGCTCAGACGACAGCACGAACATGGATGCTGATACTTGGACTGACCGCTTTAGGACTGTCGGTAATGATAGCTGTTTACCTGGCATTAAGTATCACAAAACCGCTGAAAATTGCAACAACCCTTGTTACTTCAAGGGACCTGACCATGGATATCTCGTCCTATATGAAAGGGGGTGGGGAATTAGGTCTTATGATTCAAACTTTCAGCAGAGATATTTCAGAAAAAAAATATGCTGAACAACAGCTACGGTTATTATCTAACGAGTTGGAAATCATTATCGACAGTATTCCCGGTTTGGTTTTTTACAAGGATACAAAAAACCGATTTATTCGGGTTAACAAATATATGTGTGATGTATACAAGATGTCGAAAAAACAGTTGGAAGGTACTAATCTCAATGACCTGCACTCCAAAGAAGAGGCACAAGCCTATTGGGAAGACGATCTGCAAGTAATACACAGCCGCCAGTCGAAGATCAACATTGACGAACCTTGGGTGACCAAGACTGGAAACCGATGGGTAAGTACATCTAAGATCCCATATATGGACGAAACAGGCGAGGTGGTTGGTGTCATAGGTGTTTCTTTGGATGTCACCGAGCGAAAGCTGGCTGAAGAAGAATTAAAAAAGTACCGCGACCAACTCGAAGATATGGTCAAGCAGCGTACAGCCGATCTGTCGAATGTACTCATGGAAGTTAAGGAAACCGTTAATATCCTCGTTTCCTCTTCCAATCAGATACTGGCAGCTACCACCCAGGTGGCTTCAGGAACGGCTGAAACTGCCACTGCCATCACCGAAACTACTACCACAGTTGAGGAGGTACAACAGGCTGCAAAACAATCTGCAGAAAAAGCAAAAAATGTCGCCGATAGTGCACAACGGGTTTCTCAGGTATCTCAGAATGGACAAAAAGCAGTTGATGAGACTGTAAAAGGTATGAATCGCATCCGTGAGCAAATGGATTCTATCGCACTGACGATAGTTCGGTTGAGTGAACAGAGCCAGTCAATAGGGGGTATCATCGCCTCTGTCACTGAAATTGCCGACCAATCCAATTTACTGGCGGTCAATGCAGCCATTGAAGCGGCCAAAGCCGGTGAACAGGGCAAAGGCTTTGCAGTGGTCGCGCAGGAGATTAAAAACCTGGCTGGACAATCAAAGCAAGCCACGTTACAGGTGAGAAACATACTAAATGATGTTCAAAAAGCTACCGGCGCTGCAGTGATGGCAACAGAACAAGGCAGTAAAGCAGTGGAGACAGGGGTAAAACAGTCGGCACAGGCCGGCGAAGCCATTCTGTTACTGGCCGAAAGCATCAATGAAGCGGTTCAGGCAACCACGCAGATCCTGGCCTCGAGCCAGCAGCAGGTTGTTGGAATGGATCAGATCGGTGTGGCTATGCAAAACATAAACCAGGCAGGAACAGAAACTGCAGTAAGCATGGTGCAGTCAGAGAAATCGGCAAAAAATCTTTATGAGCTGGGACAGAAGCTTAAAGAGATGGTTGAACGGTTCAAAGAGTAAAGGCAAAAGGGGATAAAATGAATAAAAGACAACAGAATTTAAAATATAATTTCAGGAGGAAAGTGCAATGTTAAAAAATATGAAAATCGGATTGCGTCTGGCATTGAGCTTTAGTTTAATTCTTGTTTTTATGATTGTCATAATATTCGTAAGCTTAAACCAGATTAAAGTCACTCAGGCAATGTTAGACCGTATAGTAAAGACTAATATTGTTCGTCTTCAACTAGCTAATAATATGATTAATGATACAAGAGAGGTATCTATTTCCTTACGTAATATTTTGCTGTTAAAAGATAACACAAAGACTCAAGAGATTAAAAATAAGATTGATTCTATCAGGAATCTGTATGATGGAGATTTTAAGAAGTTAGAAAGATTAACCTTAAATGATGACACAATGTCATTAGGAATAATATCCAAAATCAAGAATTACCAGGATGCCTCAAGACAGTTAAACAATAAAGTAATTAATCTGGCGATGGCAGACAAATATGAAGAGTCAATATTATTAATGAATGAACAGGCAAGTCCCTCAGTTCAGGTTTGGATTAATGATATTGATGGTCTTATAACTCATAATGAAGATCGCGCTACAATGCGTTACCATGAGGCAGAAAACTCACAAGATGCTGCACGTTCAGGCATGTTCATTCTTGGAGCAGTGGCCATAGCGCTGGCTGTTGTGATATCCATCTTCCTGACATTAAGTATCACCAGACCTTTAAACATATGCGTACAGGCAGCAGATAGGATCGCTTCCGGGGATCTGACCATAGATCTTTCTAATGTTGAGAAACGAGGGGATGAATTAGGCTTACTATTAAAGGCCTTCATCAAAATGGTTGAAAATTTACGCCGGTCTGTTAAAGATATTAATGAAGCAGTCAACTTGCTCGGTTCCTCGGCTAGTGAGATACTGGCAGCCACCACCCAGGTAGCTACGGGAACGGCTGAAACTGCCACTGCCATCAGCGAAACTACCACTACAGTTGAGGAAGTACGACAGGCTGCAAAACTATCTGCAGAAAAATCAAAAAATGTCGCTGAAAGTGCACATAAGCTGGCACAGGTCTCTCAGAACGGACAAAAAGCCGTGGAAGAGACTGTCAACGGTATAAATCGTATCCGTGAACAAATGGATTCTATTGCACAGACTGTCGTTCGTATGAGTGAACAGAGCCAATCTATCGGGGGTATCATCGCCTTTGTAACCGACATTGCCGACCAATCAAATTTGCTTGCAGTCAATGCAGCTATCGAAGCCGCCAAAGCCGGTGAACAGGGGAAGGGTTTTACCGTGGTTTCACAGGAAATCAAGAACCTGGCAGGGCAATCGAAGCAGGCCACTTCACAAGTGAGAAATATATTGAATGATGTGCAAAAAGCAACTGATGCGGCAGTAATGGTAACCGAACAAGCCAGCAAGGCTGTAGAGGCCGGAGTAAAACAGTCGGCACAGGCAGGTGAAGCCATCCGGATACTGGCTGAAAGCAGCAACGAAGCGGTACAGGCAGCAACACAAATAGCAGCATCGAGCCAGCAACAGGTAGTCGGAATGGATCAGATCGGTGTGGCCATGCAAGACATCAATCAGGCTGGAACAGAAACTGCCGTAAGCATGGTGCAGTCTGAGAAAGCGGCAAAAAACCTGAATGACCTGGGACAGAAACTTAAAGAGATGGTGGAACGGTTCAAAGTGTAATGGCAGAGGGCAAAATAGAGAATAAGATGGATAAGAAAGATATTGATTTTCAGAAACGGATCCAGGCAACATTCAGGATTGAAGCCGAAGAACATCTACGTGCATTCTCCTCCGGACTGATTGAATTAGAGAAGACTACGCCGAAGGAACGGGTTGCTGAAATTATTGAAACCATGTTTCGTGAGATTCATAGCCTCAAAGGTGCAGCCCGTTCTGTCGATCAGAAGGAAATTGAAGCCGTTTGCCAGCCTCTGGAGAGCATATTTGCAGCGTTAAAACGCAATGAAATTGTTTTGTCTTCTGCATCAATTGCTCTTTTTTATAAAACGGCGGATTGGCTTTCAAAACAGATTGCCTCATCAGTAAATGAACAAACGGTTGCCAGCCGAAAAATCCAACAGGATATAATCCGTCAGTTAAAGGAGGTGGCTGCAACAAAAGTTATTGTACCGGCTATGCAGGAATCTTCAGAAGCAAATTCAGAACAATCCCATTCAGCCTTGTCCGGGCCAATTTCGGAAACTAAACAAGTGTCAGACCTTTCTGTGAATAGTACCCCTGCACAAATTGGGATGGTTCGCATTCCGATTTCAAAACTAGATCCTTTGCTTCTCCAGGCAGAGGAGATGATCCAGTCCAAAATATCGATCGACCAACGTACCAATGAACTTAAGGATTTATGCGATGAGCTGAATGAATGGAAAACTGAAGCACAAAAATGGAGAAGTCGGAGAGCCGTTGCAACGGTAGCCTTATGGAATGAATGGTGCGATACCATCGAGATGCACCTGAATAAACTGGAGACCCGAATGACGGAAGTTATCCGCTCAATGGAACATAATCAGCACAATCTCGACCTCCTTGTCAACAGTCACCTTGAGGCGATGAAGCAGGTGCTGATGCTCCCTGTAGGCTACCTGGTTGAAACATTTCCGGGAATGGTCAGGGAAATATCACATGAACAAAATAAAGAAATCGATCTTATTATCAGGGGAGCAGAACTTGAAATTGACAAGCGTATACTGGAAGAGCTTAAAGATCCGCTTATCCACCTTATCCGTAATTGTATTGATCATGGGATTGGCAAGCCACAGGAGCGTATATTACAGAATAAACCGGTCCGTGGAACCATAAATCTGGCCTTTGTCGCCAAAGAAAGCGGACAGGTTGAGATAACACTCTCCGACGATGGCAAGGGTATTGACCGTGTAAATGTGTTGAAAGCAGCCATTAAATCCGGAATCCTTTCGGATGAAACTGCCGGAAAGCTTGAGCCAAATGAGGTTTTGAATCTTATTTATCAGTCGGGAGTTTCCACAAGTCAGATTATTACAGATATTTCCGGACGTGGATTAGGATTAACGATCGTGCAGGAAAAAGTTGAAAAACTGAATGGTAAAATGTCAGTAGAATCAGAAGAACACAAAGGTACCACCTTTCGTATTCTATTGCCCCTGTCACTTGCTACTTTCAGAGGCATCCTGGTTAAAGTAGAGGAGTTCATGTTCATCCTGCCGACTATAAATGTTGAAAGGGTTATTAAGGTGGATCAGGAAGATATTAAAACCGCTGAAAACCATGAAATCATCAGGATTGACGACCAGCTCATTTCAGTGGTAGATCTAGCGGAAGTTCTGGGGCTGCCTGAACATAAATATGTTGTTCCGGGCAAAATGGAACCAGGTTCGGCATATTCAAATCAAGTACGTTTAGCCATCCTTGTTTCCGGAAATTATCGTATTGCCTTTAAGGTTGATGACATGGTTGAAGAACAGCAGGTACTGGTAAAAAGGCTTGGGAAATTGCTGTACCGGGTCAGAAATATTTCAGGAGCAACTATTCTGGGTTCAGGAAAAGTGGTTCCGGTGCTTAATATAAGCGACCTTATGAAATCTGCAGTTAGCATAAAAGGAAAGAGAAGCGAAACGTCTGCCAGGGAACTTTTCGTTCCGAAAACCGATAAAATTCTGGTTGTGGAGGATTCAATAACCTCTCGGGCACTGATAAAAAATATCCTGGAAACGGCAGGTTACCAGGTAACCACTGCGGTTGACGGAGCCGATGCATTTACAAAAGCCCGTACCGGTGAATTCGATATTATTGTTTCGGATGTGGATATGCCGAAGATGAACGGTTTTGAACTTACCGCAAAAATCAGAAACAATAAGAAACTGAGCGAAATACCGGTGGTGCTGGTCACAGCGCTTGAATCGCGCGATGACCGTGAACATGGCATCGAGGTTGGTGCAGATGCATATATTGTTAAAAGCAGTTTCGATCAGGGCAATCTGCTTGAAATCATAAAAAAGTTGATATGATCAAAGTTTTAATCGTCGATGACTCGAAGGTAATACAGGAATTTCTTGCCCACCTTCTTTCTTCTGAGCCTGATATTCAGGTAGTGGGTGTTGCCAGTTCAGGTCATGAGGCTATTGAACTTGTCAGAATTAAGAAGCCGGATGTAATAACTATGGACATTCATATGCCAGGGATGGATGGATATGAAACTACCCGGATAATTATGGAGAATGTTCCGACTCCTATTGTTATTGTAAGTGGAAGTGTTAAGTCAAAAGAAATAGTCAATACATTCAAATCTCTCGAAGCCGGAGCACTTGCTGTTGTTCTTCGTCCGCCCGGTTTCGAAGATCCTCAATTCAAAGCTTCCCGTAAGGAGCTGATACAGACTATAAAGCTAATGTCGGAGGTCAAAGTTGTAAGGCGGTTCCCTCGAAGCAGAAAAGAAGAAATAAAACCTGTCCGGCTGGTACAACCAATTGAAAATGACATCACCCAGATTAAGGTCATTGCGATTGGAGCTTCAACGGGTGGCCCTATGGCCCTGCAGATAATTCTTTCCGGATTACCTGCGAATTTGCCGGTACCTGTTCTTATTGTACAACACATTGCAAAAGGATTTGTTAATGGGTTCAAAGAATGGTTATCGGCAACATCCGGTATAAGATTAAAGATCGCTGAGCAAGGTGAAATTGCAACAGCGGGCATTGGTTATATCGCTCCCGATAATTTTCACATGGGGATAAGCGCCGGAAGTAAAATCAATTTAAACGATCATCTACCGGAGAATGGACTGAAACCTTCAGTCAGTTTCCTTTTTCGTTCAGTCGCACAAACCTTTGGACCGAATGCTATAGGAGTCCTTCTTACCGGGATGGGCAAAGATGGAGCTGATGAGTTGAAAGCCATGAAAGATAAGGGAGCCCTCACTGTCGTTCAGAATGAAGAAAGTTCTGTAGTATTCGGTATGCCCGGTGAGGCGCTCAGGATCGGAGCAGCCGATCATGCCCTGCCACCGGAAAAAATCGCTGAATTATTAAAAAAATACAGCTCAAAAAAATAGGTTATGAGCAAAAAAGTAAAAACCTCAGATAACGTGACAGATATCTTAATTGTTGAAGACAGTGACACACAGGCTGCCCAGATAAAATATATGCTCGAAAGTCATCATTTCAGGGTCGAAGTTACTAAAGATGGGAAACAGGCCCTGACATGGCTTTCCGAACGTAAACCATCATTGGTAATCTCCGATATCGTCATGCCCGTGATGAATGGATTTGAACTCTGTGAAAGAATAAAATCGGATGAACGTACTGAAAATATTCCTGTGATTTTATTGACATCACTTTCCGATCCCGAAGAGGTTATTGAGGGACTTTCATGCGGGGCAGATAGTTTTATAACAAAACCATACAATAATGAATATCTTATCTCCAATGTTGAGAAAATACTTACAGAAAAAGCTACTCCGGAGTCCAAAAGACATACAAAGGGTATAGAAATTAATTATGGCGGGAAGAAAAGGTTAATCCGTACCGGACAGCAAAAAGTGGTTAATCTCCTGCTCAATATTTACCAGGGAGCCATCCATCAGAATAATGAACTTATTCAGACTCGTGATGAATTGAGACTATTGAATGACAGGCTCGAAGACCTGGTTGAGGAGAGAACGAAGGAACTAAAAAAGAATGAAGAAAAAATTCTTGCTTTCAACGCTGAACTGGAGCAACGTATTAATGAGCGCACTGCTCAACTCGATGCAGCCAACAGGGCTAAAAGTGAATTCCTTGCCAATATGAGTCATGAGATACGGACTCCAATGAATGCGGTACTTGGCTATGCGGAACTTTTAGGATTCATGCTCGAAGATAAAACTCAGAAGAATTATATTGAATCTATCAAATCAAGCGGGAAAAGTCTTCTGACACTGATAAATGATATTCTTGATCTTTCAAAGATCGAAGCAGGGAAACTGGAGTTGCAGTTTGAATTTGTCAATACTCATTCTTTCTTTTCTGAGTTTGAACGGATCTTCTCATTAAGAACATCTGACAAAGGATTAAAATTCATTCTGGAAATCTCGTCAGGCACTCCGGCTGGTATTTTTATCGATGATGCAAGGGTACGTCAGATTATTCTTAACCTTATCGGGAATGCCATAAAATTCACCGAAAATGGAAGTGTCAAATTAAAAGTGTACACTGAGAATCCGCAAATCATCAATTATTCCAAAGGCAAAACTGATGAATTCATAGATCTGGTAATTGAGGTGACAGATACCGGCATCGGAATTTCAAAAGAGATGCAGGAGGAGATATTTAATCCTTTTGTACAGGTGCAGGGGCAGGATGTAAGAAAATATGGTGGAACAGGTCTTGGCCTGGCAATAACTTACAGGCTTGTTCACCTTATGAATGGTACAATAGAGATTGAATCTCACCTGAACAAAGGAAGTTCATTTAAAATAAGAATCCCGGAAATATCTTATCTGAGGGATATTGAAAAAAGAAGTGAGGAAATTCAATTTGATACTGAGGATATTGTATTTGAAAAAGCAACAATCATTGTTGCAGACGATGTAGAGCATAACCGAAAATTTCTGATAGACGCTCTCTCAAAAACAAATATTAAAATAGTTGAAGCAGAAGATGGACTGAAAGCATTTAACCTTGCTAAAAAGATTGTACCTGATCTTATTATTACAGATATCCGTATGCCAAATCTTGATGGTTTTACAT
This sequence comes from Bacteroidales bacterium, assembly GCA_003141715.1. Taxonomy (GTDB): domain Bacteria; phylum Bacteroidota; class Bacteroidia; order Bacteroidales; family VadinHA17; genus LD21. The sequence continues at coordinate 76,251 of PLNF01000065.1, forward strand.
TACTGAACAAAATTAAAAGTAATGATACTCTGAAACATATTCCTGTTATCGCATATTCTGCTTCAGTTATGAAAGCTCAGAGGGACCGGATCCGTGATAGCGAATTCACCGGCTTGCTGATAAAACCTGTTCAGATATCAGAATTATTCCTTGAGCTGATGAATAATTTACCCTATAAGTCAACCAAAGCTTCCGGATCTGAACAGCCTCTGTCCGTAACTGATTTCACAAATGAGATATCTGATCTTCAAGGGTTAATTAATTCCCTTGAAACCAGTTTCAAAGATACCTTGAAGACATTTGAAACAAGGCAACCGATCGGTGAAATCAAGGTCTTTGGTAATCAACTGATAGAGCTGGGAAAAGCCCATGGCGCAGTTATAATTACAGAGTATGGCAAAAATTTAATCAGTGCTGCAAATAGTTTCAATATCGAAGCAATCCTGAATCTGATAAGCAAATACCCGGGTAACATTGAATTATTAAAAGGTGCAAAAAGTTTAAACACTTAAGAATATGGATACAGTAAGTCCCCCCGGCCCATTTATTCTAATAGTTGATGACAATCCTCAGAATCTGCAGGTTTTAGGCAACCTGTTGCAGGAGGGAAAATACCAGATCGAGTTTGCTGTAAACGGAGAATCGACTCTGGATTGGTTAAAAAACAAGCAATTTGACCTGATTCTGCTCGATATTAACATGCCAGGGATGAATGGATTTGAGGTTTGTAAAAAAATTCGCTCAGATAAAAAAACGTATGAGATACCTATAATTTTCCTCTCCGCTGAGTCAGAGAGGGAAAATATTCTGAAAGGATTTGAGGTAGGCGCCCAGGATTTTGTCATCAAACCATTTGATAGCCGGGAGCTTCTTGCAAGAGTTAAAACTCAGCTCGATCTTAAATCAAAAACCGAAAAACTTGAAAAAATTAATGAATGGCTGGGAAAGAAAATCGAAAATTGGCTGAAAGTGAGCGTTGTCAAACCAGGTGGTAATAAGACAAATGATTTGGGCAATAAAATGATAGAGTTCGACAAAAATCAAAGTTTTATCCTGAAAGATATTTGCCTTGAGCTCAAAACATCAATAAAAGAGATTGAAAAAATAATAAGGAAGAGTAACGATTCAAATACTAAAAACCAATTTAATGAAATAGTAAAACGGATGGCGGACACAGTGACAAAACTCGAAAAATTGTAGATGGAAAATATTACCAGCATACGAACCCCATTAATATTAATTGTGGATGATAATCCGAAAAATCTTCAGGTCCTTGGAAATTATTTGCAATTAGAAGGTTATCTGGTTGAATTTGCTATAAACGGGGAATCAGCCCTGGATTGGATCAGGAAGATAAAATTTGACCTGATCCTTCTTGATATCATGATGCCGGGAATGGATGGTTTCGAAGTGTGTAAAAATATCAAAAATGATCCGTTAAACCAGGAATCCCCTGTGATATTTCTCACGGCTAAAGTTGATACTGAAAGCATTGTAAATGCATTTGACCTGGGGGCTGTGGATTATGTAATAAAACCCTTTAATCAGAAAGAGTTGATTGCAAGAGTAAAGACACAGATTGAAATTGAAAGGGGCAGGGACGAAATTGCAAAGAATCTGAAAGAGATTGAATTTAAGAATGAACTTATTACCAGCAGCATTCGATATGCTCATGCTATTCAGGCAGCAGTTTTGAAAGCATCACTGGCCGGTTCAGATTTTTTCCCGGAGATGTTTTACTTTATCCAGCCAAGGAATATTGTCAGTGGCGACTTCTATTGGTTTCATAAAATAAAAAATAAAATATTTGCCAGTGTTTTTGATTGCACGGGACATGGAATTCCCGGTGCATTCATGAGCATGCTTGGAGTCACGCTGTTAAATGAAACGGTAATCAGGGAAAAAATTACTGAACCTGATTTGATTCTTAACCGGCTTAGGGAAAAGATCATTGAGGCATTGGGGCAAAAAGGGAATACCTGGGATGTGAAAGATGGGATGGATGGTTCAATAATCAGTTATGACCTGGCAAACAGAAAACTGGTCTATTCGGGAGCATTTAATCCGGTTTATCTTATTCGTAACAATAAAATAATTGAACTCAGGGGAGATAGAATGACATTATCTTATCAGGATAATATTTCTGATTTTTCCCGCCAGGAAATACAAACCAAACCAAATGATCTGGTTTATCTTTTTACAGACGGATACGTGGATCAATTTGGCGGAGAAAAAAAGAAAAAATTCCGGTCGGCTCAATTTAAAGAGGTTTTGTTAAGAAATCACAAATATGCTTTGGCGGTTCAGAAAGAAATGCTTCTGAATACTTATCTTAGCTGGAAAGGTATTGAAGATCAGGTTGACGATATTACTGTAGTTGGATTGAAACTTTAGTTTGCATCATGATACTCTAAAAGAATATACCGCAATGAAAAAGGAAAGAAAAATTCCTGCCCAAAAAAGTACTGAAATACTTGTTGTTGAGGACAGTATCACCCAGGCAACACAGATTAAGCATCTGCTGGAAAGTAACCATTATAAAGTGACAGTTGCACATGATGGGAACCAGGCAATAAATTGGCTCTCAAAGCATAAGCCATCTTTGGTTCTCTCGGATATCCTGATGCCGGAGATGAATGGTTATGAACTTTGCAAAAAAATTAAATCAAATAAGAATACAGAGGATATTCCTGTGATATTACTCACCAGGTTATACGATCCGGAGGAAATCATTGAAGGACTTTCTTGTGGGGCAGATAGTTTTATTACCAAACCTTACAATGAAATACATCTTCTTTCCAATATTGAAAAGGTCATTTCTGATGAAAACGGAACAGATCAAAAAAAAATGCCCTTCGGTGTGCAAATCCTTTTCAATGGGGAAAAACGCTTTGTCCAGGCGGAACAGCAAAATGTCATTAAACTGATGCTTAATATTTATGAAGGAGCAATTTATCAAAATGAGAGACTCATTCAAACCCAGGAAGAATTGAGATTATTGAACGAACGTCTTGAATTACTTGTAGAAGAACGAACAGCAGATCTTTCAGAAGAAATTAAATTAAGTAATCAGATTGCCAAAAAGCTAAAGGGGAGCGAAGAAAAATGGCGGACACTTGTGACTACAATCCCTGAATACATAGGTCTTGTCGATTGCGAAGGAAAGTTTCTTTTCCTGAACCATTATGCAGAGGGGTTCTCTGAAAAGGATACTATCGGTAAAAGAAACCTCGACTTTATTCCAGACGATTGGAAAGAGTATTACCGGCAGAAATTTGAAAAGTGCATCAGTACACAAAAAAATCAAATATTTGAATATACTGCATTCGGTGACAACAAGACATTAAAAATTTATGAAACCTGTCTTGTCCCAATCATCGAACAGCAGAAAGTGTCAAATGTGATGGCAATTGCCAGAGACATTACAGTACGAAAACAGGTAGAAGAAGCATTACAGCATAGCGAAGAAAAATACCGCCATATTTTTGAAAATGTACAGGACGTGTATTATGAGACATCAATCGATGGAACGATCCTTAACCTGAGTCCTTCAATAAGCCTCATGTCGAAGGGACAATATAATCAGTCTGATCTTGTCGGGAAGTCAATGTACGAATTCTACTCCGATCCCGAAGAACGGCAGCTTATTGTGGCAGCATTGAAGGAAAAGGGTAGGGTTTCTGATTTCGAAGTCAAACTCAAAAACCGTGATGGCTCATCTGTACCGTGTTCTATTTCAGCGAAAATAAGTTTCAATGCCCAGGGACATCCTGAAAAAATCATCGGCAGCATGCGTGATATTACATTGCGGAAGAAAAATGAAGAAGAACTTATGAAGGCAAAAGAAAAAGCTGAAGAGAGCGATAGGTTAAAGACAGCTTTCCTTCATAATATCTCTCATGAAATCAGGACCCCGATGAATGCTATAGTTGGTTTCTCTGCCTTGCTCGGAGAACCTGGCATCGACACTCAGACACAGGAGTCCTATATTGAAACTATTACGCAGAGCAGTAACCATTTGCTGGCAATTATTTCAGATATAATTGATATTTCAAATATCGCGGCAAACATTATAAAAACTGTAAAAACCACTATAAATGTTAATAAAACACTTAAAAGCATATACAATCAGTTTTTACCAAAAGCCGGAGAGAAGAAAATCGAACTCGTATGCAAATCTGAACTTTCAGATTCCGATGCTCTAATTCTTACTGACAATACAAAACTAACTCAAATCCTTTTAAACCTGATAAATAATGCTTTGAAGTTCACTTATGAAGGCTCTGTTAATGTCAATTGTAAAAAAACAGATAATTTTCTTGAATTCAGCCTTTCTGATACCGGGATCGGAATTCCGGCCGAACATCATGCAAGAATATTTGATCGTTTTTACCAGGTAGAAAACGCAGTCTCAAGACTATATGAAGGAACAGGACTGGGGCTGGCTATATCAAAAGCTTATGTGGAACTTTTAGGCGGGAATATATGGCTCTCATCAGAACCGGGAAAAGGAACAATATTCTATTTTACAATACCCTATGAAAGACAAACCTTGACGGTTGTGCCTGTTATTGAAAAACCGGTAGACAAAGAATTTGTTTTTCCTGTAAAAAAGACAATTCTTGTTGCTGAAGATATTGACAGTAACTTCAACCTGATAACTTATTTTCTTTCCAGAGCAAATATAAAAATAATCCGGGCTTCAAACGGAAAAGAAGCCATCGAACTTTTCAAAGCCGATCAGAGTATCGTGTTGATCCTTATGGATATAAAGATGCCTGAAATTGACGGACTTGAAGCAACGAGGCAGATTAAATTATTAAAAAGGAAAGTTGTAGTAATTGCTCTGACAGCTTATGCTAATTCGGGAGATGAGGAAAGAATACTTGCAGCAGGGTGCGATAGTTATCTGAGCAAACCGGTAAGTAAGAAGAGCCTGCTGGAAAAAATGGCTGAGTACATTATATTCTGATGAAAAAGTATTATATTTTTTGAAGGTTGCTCGTTGCTCGTTTCCTGCGATTTACTAATTGCGCCTTTCTGCCGCTACCCCTTAATGTGTGAATGATGTAACTTTTATCCAAAGTTATGTAAGAGATACCGGTATTAATAGTCTCACCTTTGTGTTGTGAAATTTTTTTCACAACTAAAAGTACAAAAATGAAAAAAATGAAAGAGTCACTTAAACACATTAAATGGTTTATCTATTTAATCTCCCTGACAGGAATTGGATTATTTTTCAACTCATGTGTTGGTGGATATATTGCAACAGAGCCAGCCTACGTGGACTATGCGAGACCACAACGACTAAATGAAAGCCAAATCTGGATTGACGGCGACTGGGGCTGGAACAACCAAACCCATGTGTACGTGCAAAAGGCAGGTTACTGGGCTAAACCAAGACAGGGTCAGTCATATGTAGCAGGGTCGTGGAAGACAACTCAACGTGGAAAATCATGGACCAAGGGTCATTGGCAGAAACAAGCACGGCAGACTGACAGCCATGGGCGGTAATTAAACTGAAAATCCATAATTCATACATCAGGCAAATGATTCATTAAAAATATGCTTCTTAAATTTTTGTTAGCATTCAAGATAAAAACCTGATGTGTGAATAATGTAACATTTAAACAGAATTATATAACTTTTTTCGAAATTAATATCATGATTTTTATATCGGGAAAACAACAAAATAAATCAAGTTAGAAATACGATTATGATGCATACTGAAACTGGATTTACATCTGGAACAATATTGAAAAAATATTTACTTGTTTTTTCTTTGGGGTTTATGAGTATGGGGTTGCTATCTAATGCCCCGTTGGCATCAAAACAACAAATAGGAATGTTTAAAAATTCAAAAACCTGTGTTGTGTTTGAAGATGGGATTAGTTTTTACAATGCCTATATTAAGGATGCAGTACAGAAATACTGGAAATATACTGACTATGAGTTTATCGATCAGAGGGAGTTTGAAAAACGGAGGACCGATACGAAGTATTCTTTTATAGTCCTTATTAATGAAGCTTACAATAAGGACCCCGGTGGTGTAAGCTACAGTTACATTAACCTGGTACTTGGCGATGCATCAGGCAATTTAACCAGGATGCCTGAATATTGCAGTATACCTCTCTCATATTCAGGCGATAACGGTACTGATTATGAATATGCTATACCTGCAATTGTTAAATTTATGCAGATACATGTTAAAAATCTTGAGAAAGATCGTTTCCCCATTTTTTTAAATGGATTGAAATATTATAATAAAACTGGTTTTAAAGACAAAGTTTTGTTATTGAATAAAGAAAAAATGGCTTCAAATGCCAGTTACCCTGAGATAATTAAAACAGTATATCCATATTACATTAAACTGCTCACTACGGATGAAATTCAGGAGGAACTCACCACTAATCCGGCAAATACATTGTTCCATTTTCATGTGGGCCCGCAAAAGGATGCCGGAGCAGGAAAATGTTTTGAAATGATATTTGATATTGAAGGTAACCTGTACTATTACAATTCCAGGAAGATCACCAATGATAACCCGGATGGTTTTAATCTGAAAGATTTTAAAAATATCAGGTAAAGGAATTCTTTAAAACATAAAAGTTTAAACAATGAAAATTCTGATAATTGGATTTCTTGCATTATTTGGATGGTCAGCACTATCCACTCATTTTTATGTATGTAATATAAAAAGATTGTGTAATAATCCGGTCACTTCCCAGAGTTCCGTAGGCAATAATAAAGTTGTCATCACTGATGACTCCATAAGCAAACCTTTAGTGGTTAAACAGGCACTAATACCTGAAAATATGTTGATCTACTTTGCATTTGATAAATCTGAATTTAATGTTGAATCAGTTACGACCAGGTACTTAGATGAATCAAATAAATACCTGGATCAAAACCTGCAGGCCAGGCTAAGTATCACAGGCCACACTGATGCAATCGGATCCGATGAATATAACCAGGCACTGGGGTTCCGTCGCGCTCGAAGTGTACAGTCATATTTTGAGAGTAAGGGAATACCTGCAAACCGGATTATTGTTGAATCCAGGGGCGATAAAGAACCGGCAGACAATAATAAAACTATGGAAGGAAGAGCAAATAACAGGAGAACAGTAATAACTATTAAAAACTAAAATAATGAATACTTTAATAATTCTTTTAGCACAGACAAAAAGTGAGGCAACCTTTGAGATAATTATTATGCTACTTGGTTCTGCAATCATTGGGTATCTGACCTCCTGGCTTTATTATAAGTCCATATATGAAAAGAGGATTAAAGTTATTGAATCAGAAAAACATGAATTGAATAACCGCATTGTCAACCTTGATGCTGAAATATTCAATCTTAACAAAAGTCTTGGTGAAAAGGACAAAGAAATGGAACATCTTATTATGGTTCACATTTCAGAACGTAAGCACCTGCTGAATTATAAGAGTTTTGGAACAGCTACAGCAGCTGAAAAGGATGACCTGAAAATGATCAGCGGAATTGGTCCTTTTATTGAGGAGAGACTACATGCATTGGATATTTACACTTTCAGGCAGATCAGTAAATTCACTCCTCAGGATATTGATACGATAAATGATGCTATTAAATACTTCTCAGGTAGGATCGAAAGGGATGAATGGGTTGCGCAAGCCCTGGAACTTGTTCGCATCGAAGATCTGAGAACTGATCTTTTTAAACGTATTAGTGAAAGAAAGACCAAGATTTATTACAATAGAATAGGTACTGCCAAAAAAGAAGAAGCAGATGATCTGACCATCATCAGCGGAATTGGAGGATGGATCCAGGAAAAGCTTAATATGCTTGATATATACACGTTTAGACAGATCAGCAATTTCACCAAGGAAGATATTGTTACTGTTACTGAAGCAATTGAATATTTCCCCGGTAGAATTGAAAGAGATGAATGGATACTTCAGGCACGGGAACTTATCCGGATTGAAGGTAAAAAATCTGAACTTCTTAAACGTATAAGGGACAGACAGGGAAGAATTTATTACGATAGGTTAGGTATTGCTCATAAACATGAGGCTAATAATTTAACCCTGATTGACGGGCTTGGATTATGGGTTGAGGAACGCTTGAACACACTTGGGATATATACTTTTAGTCAGATCAGTAAGCTCACCCACACTGATATTGAAACTATTACTGAGGTACTTGAATTAATCCCAGGTCGGATCGAGAAGGATAAATGGGTAGATCAGGCACGTGAACTCGCAAAAAACAATATAAATGAACCATTGATATAATCCCTTAATCATAAGATGAACTATCTTAAGTGTCTGATGAAGTGAATAAAATATTTAAAATTAATCCCTAGTGAAACCAGGAAAGATCAAATCAACATTGTCCACAAAAAAAGCAGCTTCTGATTCAGATAAGGGACTGTTTCCGATTGTCGGTATAGGAGCATCAGCCGGCGGTCTGGAGGCTATAGAACAATTTCTGGCAAATGTGTCTGAAAACAGTGGTTTGGCATATATAGTTGTACAACATCTAGATCCAACGCAAAAAGGAATGCTGCCTGAGTTGCTTCAGCGAATTTCCAAAATGAAAGTACTCCAGGTAAAAGACCTTATGGTAGTCAGACCAAATTGCGTTTATGTGATTCCGCCAAATAAAACCATGTCCATATTAAGAGGTGTACTTCATCTGCATAAGCCAATACAGGAAAGAGGACAGCGCCTCCCGATTGATTTTTTCTTACACTCCCTTGCTGACGACCGGAAACGACTTGGTATTGGTCTTATTCTATCGGGTATGGGTTCAGATGGCAGTTTAGGGCTACGGTCCATTAAAGAAAAAAACGGGATAGTAATGGTGCAGGATCCGGAAAATGCGAAATTCGACAGCATGCCGCGCAATGCTATCAATTCTGTTACTGCCGATATTGTGGCTCCGGCAAACGAACTGCCGTCAAGGCTCATTGAATTCCTTAAACGCATTCCTGTCCTGAGAACTGACCCGGATATAGAGATTAAAGACAAAAGTTCACTTGAAAAGATTGTTAATTTGCTCCGGACTTATACCGGTAATGATTTTGGATTATATAAAAAGAATACCGTTTACCGTCGTATAGAACGACGTATGTCTATACATAAAATTGATAAGATTGCTTCATACGTACTTTTTTTGAATGAAAATCCTAAGGAAATTGAGATCCTATTCAAAGAATTATTGATCGGTGTGACTAACTTTTTCCGTGATGCAGTAGTATGGGAAAAGTTGAAAGAAACTATTATACCGGATATAATATCAAAGCTTGACCCCGGTTCAATTCTCAGGGCATGGGTCCCGGGGTGTTCAACCGGTGAAGAGGCTTACTCATTAGCTATTGTGTTTAAAGAAGTTCTTGAAAAAATCAATCCACATGGAGGATTCTCTTTACAAATATTTGCAACAGATCTTGATAATGAAGCAATTGAGATAGCAAGAAAAGGCATATTCCCTGAAAGTATTTCTGCAAATGTTTCACCGGAACGATTGAAACGCTTTTTCCTGAAAACTGATGATGGCTATTTCATCAATACAGAAATCAGGGAAAAGGTTGTGTTTGCTCAACACAATATTACGATGCATCCGCCATTTACCAAGCTCGATATCCTCTCGTGCCGCAACCTGCTTATTTACATGGAGCCCGAGCTTCAAAAGAAGATGCTTGGACTCTTTTATTATAGTCTTAACCCTAATGGGATTATGATATTGGGTACCTCTGAATCTCTTGGAACTCAAAGTCATCTTTTTATGCCTGTGGATTTGAAATGGAAAATTTATAAGCGTGCTATTACACTCCTGACACCTGACTTATTTGATTTCCCTACTGCATTTTCCCGGACAAAGACAGCTATTATTGAAAAAGAAATCCCTTCCGGATCAGCCCGGAATATTCAGACCCTTGCTGATCAGCTTTTATTGCAGCATTATTCACCTGCCGGGGTCCTTGTAAATGAAAATGGCGATATTATTTATATCAGCGGGCATACAGGAAAATATCTCGAGCCTGCTGTCGGCAAAGCAAATATGAATATTTTTGCAATGTTACGTGAAGGTCTGCGCAACGAATTTCCTGTTGCCTTCCGAAAAGCTATAGTGAAAAAAGAAACTGTGGTTTTACATAATATCAAGATTGGTACAAATGGCAGTGCTCAAACCTTAAATATAAGTATTCAGTGGATCAGTAAACCGGAGCCTCTAAAAGGTATGTTAATGATAATTTTCACTGATTTACAGGAACTTACAAACACTAAACTACAGGTAATAAAAGAAAAAAAGACTGAAAACAATGTCAGGCAGGTGGAGCTGGAAAAGGAGTTAAAATATGCCCGGGAGAAAATACAGGATACTCTTGAAGAAATGCAAACCTCTCAGGAAGAGCTAAAGTCATCGAATGAGGAATTACAATCTACTAATGAAGAACTGCAATCTACCAATGAAGAACTTATGAGTTCAAAAGAGGAGATGCAGAGCCTTAATGAAGAACTTCAAACATTAAATGCCGAATTGCAATCAAAAGTAGAAGACTTTACAAGTGTGAACAATGACATGAAAAACCTTCTCAACAGCACTGAAATTGCTACTTTGTTCCTCGATAAAAAGCTAAATATCCGTCGGTTTACTTTGCAGGCGGTCAAGATATTTAAACTGATAAAAAGCGACATTGGAAGGCCTTTTACCGACTTGGTTTCGGACCTTATTTACCCCGATTTATCTGATGATGCTCTCAAAGTACTGAAGACGCTTATATATATAAAAAAACAAATCCCTACCAAAGACGGTCGGTGGTTTTCCATTCGTATTATGCCTTACCGTACATTGGACGATAAAGTAGACGGTGTTGTAATAACTTTTTTCAACATCTCCGATCTTAAAGAGGTGGAAGTAAAACTTCATGAAACNNATGTTTATTCCTGAATCATTAAGGAAAAAGACAGAAGAGGAAATGCATAAGATTTTGAGCGAATCGCTTGATACAAAATTCAAAATGCAGTTAATAGCACCCGGCGGTAAAAAAAATGTTTCTGATTGGTCTGTACTAGTGCTGCTGGATAATTTCAAAGTGCCGAGTGGAATGATATTATCACAGAAAAAACAAGAACACAATGAATAAAGAAAAACGGAATTTTACAGATGATCAGATGCTGCGTAGAAATGCAGAAGAATTACTGAAAAAGAAGCAGGATAAAATGGACAAGCTCGTCATTGAAACTGACGCTATTAAGCTGCTTCATGAACTTCAGGTTCACCAGATAGAATTAGAAATGCAGAATGAAGAGCTGATCCACGCAAACGAAACAGCAGAAACAGCTCTTAAGAAATATACTATGTTATATGATTTTGCACCGATGGGCTATTTTACGCTCGATCCGGAAGGGAATATCTGTGAACTGAACTTTACCGGTGCCGAAATGCTGAGGGATAAACGTTTTAGCCTGGTTAACAGCAACTTTAAGCTTTTTATCTCCGCTGATTCACGAACAGTATTTGATAAATTTTTCAGTAAAATCTATTCCAACAAAGGCAAAGAATCGTGCGAAGTGATACTAGGCTATAATGGTAATCCTTCATGCACAGTCTATATGGAAGGCGTCGTTACCGGAGATGACCGGAATTGCCTTTTATCAGTAGTTGATATTTCAGGCTTTAGAAAGTAGATTCTAACACAAAGCGGCAGGGATTTTTTGTTTTAACTTTCTACCTTCCCATGCAGAAGCAGGTTAATAGCATCATTGAATGAGCCTGCAGGGATAACCGTTCCCGTGTTTACAAAGAAAATCTCATCGGCATTTTCTATTGTGTTTAAACGGTGAGCTATGATTACCCTGGTAGTCGACTCAGGAAGTTTTTTAAGTATGCTGTCGAGCAATTGTTCGGTAACTGTATCAATATTTGCTGTGGCTTCGTCCAGTATCAGCAATTCAGGCTTGCGAAGGACAGCGCGCATAAAAGCAATTAGCTGTTTCTGTCCTAAACTGATGCCATCTCCAGTAGTTTGCACTTTTGTGTCGAGTCCCTGATCGAATCTTGCAAGCAGGCTTTCGAGTCCGGCTTCTGATATAGCTCCCGACAGTTGTTCGTTGGTGAAGTTTTTATACTCTGCATTCCCGTATAAAATATTATCCCGTACGGTTCCCGTAAACAGGAAAGGTTCCTGAAGAATAAATCCGATTTTCCGGGTACGTTCTTCGGGTTCATAAGACCGGATGTCTTTATCATCTAACAATATGGTTCCCCGGGTAGCATCGTATAATCTGGCAATGAGTGATGCCGTGGTGGTTTTACCTCCACCTGTCGGACCTACAAACGCGTAGGTCTTCCCACGTTCCAGATCAAAGCTTACCTTGTGCAATACCTCTTTGCCATTAGGATACCTGAATGATACATTTCCAAAATGAAGGAAAGACAAATTTGTTTCGCATTTGGGATCTTCCATTACATGTAAATTGGTTTCGAGAGATAATAACAGGGAAATGCGATCCCACCCGGCCATTGCCACCTGGAAGTTAGCCCACAAAGCTGCTAACTGACGTAACGGGTTGTAGAAGTTAGTGACATAAGCGATAAAACTTATAAGCAAACCTATTGAAAAATGTCCCTTCACAATTAAATAAATCCCAAGGGCAAGTACTATAAGCTGACCAATATTGGCTGCCATAGTATATACCGGAGTAAACACGTTATTTGCGATGCCTGCCTGTACTGATTTGGTGTAATTATCGTGGTTAGCATCTTCAAAACGTTTGCGGAAATAGTCACGGCGGTTGAAGGCGATAATTACTTTAAGGTTCGCAAGACTTTCCTGTATTTCAGCGCTCAGGTTGCCGGTACTTCTCATGCTGGCCGCATTCCGGCGCTTAACCCATGGTGAAACAATTTTAGTAAATAACAATACTATCAGTGCCGGAGAGAGAGCAGCAAGTCCTAACGGCAGATTTATATACAACAGTATAATTCCTGCTCCTGTCATGGTGAAAGTGCTGCCTATAAACTGCATCAACGATTGTGAGAAAAACTGGTTTACCTTATCGGTATCATTGTTAATACGCGATATGAGGTCGCCGGCTTTATTCTGGTCGAAAAAATCAACAGGCAGCTCCTGAAGTTTATTAAACACCGCGTTGCGCAAACTGTACAACATACGCTGCCCGATCCCCCCCATCATGCGCATTTGAATATAGTTCACTATAAAAGCTACAGCGTAAAGTGCCAGGAGAATGCCGGCAAATACCAGCACACCATGATATTGCTTTGCCTGTATATATGTGTCGATAGTATAGCCAATCAGATATGGACCGAGTAAACTTAATCCGGCATTTAAAAAAATGGCAGCAAAAGCTATTATCAGGTTACGACGCTCTTCACCAATAAGAGTTATCAATTTCCGGAGCGACGCAAGATTAGATATTTTCTGCTCCGTTTTATCTGATGGTTGATTTAAATTATAGTTCATAGTGTTGCGTGCTTCTTTGTGAACTATAAATTTGAACATATTCAGGTGAGCTCTCTTTCAATTCCTTATGCGTTCCGGTAGCAATAACTTCACCTTCCATAAGAAGTATGATTTGTTCAAAATGCCTTACAGGTGCAATTTTTTGGGTAACAGAGATAAGGGTCAGACCAGGATAATTGTTTTCAAGGTTGCACAGGATTTTGTTTTCAGTCTTCTTATCAACGCGCGAAGTGAAATCGTCAAGTAAGAGAATTTTAGGATTTATCGCCAGCGCACGCGCCAGCATAATGCGCTGTTTTTGCCCACCCGAAAGGCTGGTACCCCGTTCCGAAACAATAGTATCGAGTTTTTGAGGAAGTGATTCAATAAAATCTGTCAGTTCGGCAGTTGCAATGGCTTTTTCCAAAGATTCATTGGTAACCTTATCGTTGAAGGCAATATTTTCGCGTAGACTCATGTTAAAAATTACACTATCCTGAAATACAAAGCCAATCTGACTATGGAACAATTCTTTCGTGTATTTATCCATGCCAATCCCATCGAATTCTATTGAGCCGGAATTAGGAGAAATAAGGTTTGTTAACAAGTATAACAACTGGCTTTTACCTGCCGCGGTGGGTCCGATGATGGCAGTTTTACTCCCGGCTTTCACCGAAAATGAAATATTCTTCAATATGGGTTTATCTCCATAAAAAAGAGAAACATTCTTCATAAGAATATCGCCCTTGATATTGCTGTCAATAGTTCCCGTTTCAGGGGTTGCAGGGGCTTCTAAAACATCATTTATTCTTATATATGAAGCAGTAGCCTGTGCAATAATGTTACTCATAAAGCCAATCATTAGAATCGGAAATATCAGCATAAAAAGATAACTGTTGAAGGCTGCAAAATTTCCCAGCGACATACTTCCTGCAACAACAAAATGGCCGCCCAGGGCAAGTATTGTAACTACGGCTAGGTTTGAAACAAACATAATAACAGGGATAAGCGTTGCAAACATGCGAAGAATGGACAATCCCAGATTACGGGACACTAAGTTGGTTTCCAGAAATTTCATGCTCTCGGGCTGCTGGGAGTTCAAAACCCTTATTAATGCCGAACCAATAATACTTTCATTAATAATTTTATTGAGCGAGTCAATATTTTCCCTGCTCAGCTTAAATAACACTCTGACTTTTTTCAGCACAAAAGAAAATGTTCCACCAATAATTGGAACTATTGAAATAACAGTTAATGCCAGCTTCCAATTTATAAGAATAAGCAAAACAGAGGTGCCAATAATAACAAAAACCGAAGAAACTATGTTAACAAAAGCCTGCGAAACAAACATTTTTACAGAGTCGATATCAGATGTGAGATTGGTCAATAGTTTTGAGGGGTTCGATTTAAGAACAAAGGCATAACTCTGATGTGAAATTTTTTCAGATAGTTTTGTGCGCAAATTTTTAGCTACCCGTTCTGAGGTATATGTTTGAAGAATGTTCTGCATGAAAGTAAAAATGAATATTGCTGCGGCAGCTGCCAAAAACTCAATTACTACAGATTCCATATCAAAATGCTTTGACGAAAAAGCATCAATAGCATGAGCAATAATTTTCGGGATTAACATGTTAATGCCATTACCCATCAGCGCCATGATAATTAGTAAGCTCACGATTCCGGAGTTAGGCTTCAGTAAACTAAATATACCTGGCTTAGAAATTTTGACGTTTGAAGTTGGTGATATAGGTTTATCCATATTTATTTGCAATATTTTTTTTACCGGCTCATAACCACACTGACCGACCCGATCTTCCCTCCCATTGGCGGATTCATCTTCGAAACCTTAACTGTAGCTTTCTTTATCCCCTCCATCTCGGTAAATAGTGCATCTAATATGCGCCCGGCAATATGTTCAAGCAGATGTGATTTCATCTCCATCTGGGACTTAACTATCTCATACGCTTTCTGGTAATTGAGAGCATCTTTAAGGTTATCGCTCGCTGCCGGTAATTTCATTTCAGTTTCAATTGTAAGGTCAACAAGGAACCTGTTCCCGACAATCCGCTCCTCTTTGAAATGGCCATGAAAAGAGTAAAACTCCATATTCTCGATCAGAATAAGTCCCATCTTTTGAATTTTATATTTTACAGATTTGAGTTTCTTAACTTTAATTATTACCCCCTTTCATTTTCCCCCAAGGGGGCCGAGCGTTAAAAAATTGCCTGGTAGGCAATTTTAGCGAAGGAGCCAGTTTGCCGTGGTGGCCTTCGCTCAACCTGGCCCCTTCCCCCCTGGGGGAAGGTCGGGAAGGGGGTCAATAAAGAATTAAAATATTTATCGTTAATACTGTTTAAACTACTTATTTTTCAAAAAAAATGAAAATAAATCATTAATTATTTGGTTTATATTATAAACTACTTTATATTTGTGACATATTTACATTCATAAATTCGGAAATATAAAAATAAACATTATTATGGAAAACGAGGAAAAAATGATGACAGGTGAAGAAAGCCTAAAAATCATAACAGAAATGATCAACAAGACAAAGTTTGACATTCGTCAGGGAAGCTTCTATCTGCTCTTCTGGGGATGGTTGATTTTTGCATGCAGCATCTCAGAGTACCTGCTCCATAAATTTACCGATGTCACACATCCTTATTATGTGTGGTTTCTTGTGATACCCGGCGTATTTGTATCTATGATCTATGGGTTTGTAACCGGACGAAAAGCAAGGGTACAAACCTATACCGGCATGCTATATATGTGGATATGGATGGGATTTCTTATAGCAGCAACAGTATTGTTCATTGTGCAATCGAAAAGGATGGATTTAGTCACTCCTTACATTCTGCTACTGATAGGACTCCCCACTTTTGTTTCGGGATTCATAATTAAATTCAGGCCACTTATTGCCGGAGGTATTTGCTTCTGGATCACAGCGCTTGTTGTCCATTTTGCCGGACCATCTTTTTCTTCCTTAGGTACAGCGTTAGCAATGCTTATAGGATACCTCATTCCCGGATATATGTTAAAAAACAGAGTTGATCATGACAAGGTTTAAAGAACTTGACCCCATACTGCATTCGCAGTTGCGTCTGGCCATAGTTTCTCTTCTGGTTGGCACAGAGATTGCCGAATTCACATATCTCAGGGAACAGACCGGGGCAACAGCGGGAAATCTCAGCATACAAATAACAAAATTAAAGGAGTCGGGATATATTGAGGTGACAAAAAAATTCAGGAACAACTATCCTCAGACTCTCTGCAGCATAACTACCTTCGGCAAAGAGAAATTTGCCGATTATGTCAACACCCTTAAAGATTATCTGAGGCCTGAAGAGAAAGATTAAAGATAGCCTTTAAAGAATACTAACCCCCCTGGGGCGACATTTTTGGCTCTTTCAGAGCCAAGCAGAACATCCCAACCTCTCCACAGTTAACCTAATTCAATAATTATCGAAAAATTCCAAAATTAAAAGTCAGATGATCTCAAATTCATCCTATTTTTGTAATCTTAAAATTATATTGGATGAGCGACGAGAACATCAGGGCAAAAGAAGAATCAAAACCCTCAATAAGTTTTATTGAACAGTTTATTGTTGAAGATTTAAAAGTCGGGAAAAATAACGGGAAAGTTATCACACGTTTCCCCCCGGAACCTAACGGCTATCTTCATATCGGCCACGCGAAGGCAATCTGTCTCGATTTTGGCATGGCACAAAAACATGGCGGGAAATGCAATCTCCGGTTTGACGACACAAACCCTGTAAAAGAAGAAGTTGAGTATATCGACTCCATTAAGGAGGATATCCACTGGCTGGGATTCGACTGGGGAAAAAGAGAATTCTACGCCTCTGACTATTTTGGCAACTTGTACAATTTTGCCGTGGAGCTTATACAGAAAGGGCTTGCTTATGTTGATGATCAGCCTGCTGATCTGATCACTTCTCAGAAAGGCATCCCGCCGCAACCCGGGACTGAAAGTCCATTCAGAAATCGTCCGGCGGAAGAGAATATTGACTTATTCGGAAGAATGAATAAAGGGGAATTCGATGAAGGGAGCCGTGTTCTCAGAGCAAAAATTGATATGACTTCCTCCAACATGCATATGCGTGATCCCATCATTTACAGGATTATAAAATCACCGCATCACCGAACCGGCATTTCCTGGATGGTCTACCCGATGTACGACTTTGCGCACGGACAGAGCGACTTTTTTGAAGGGATTACTCATTCACTTTGCACACTTGAATTTGAAGTTCACCGGCCTCTCTACGACTGGTTTATCGATCAGCTGAAAACAGATGATTACAGGCCGCGGCAAATCGAGTTCAATCGTCTAAATCTGACCTATACCATGATGAGCAAAAGAAAGCTTCTTGAATTGGTTCAGGAAGGTAAAGTAAGAGGATGGGACGATCCGAGAATGCCAACATTATGTGGCCTGAGAAGAAGAGGTTACACGCCTGAATCGATAAAAAGGTTCGTTGACCTGATTGGATATACCAAGGTCGAAGCCATCAACGATGTTTCCCTTCTGGAACATGTTATCCGTGAAGATCTTAATATAAGAACACCAAGGGTATTTGGTGTATTGAATCCACTGAAGGTCATTGTTAAAAACTATCCTGAAGGAAAGATTGAAAATGTCGAGCTCATAAATAATCCTGAAGACGAAACAATGGGCAAACGTATTGTCCCGTTCAGCCGGGAGGTTTATATTGAACAGGATGATTTTATGGAGATACCGCCTTACAAATTTTTTCGCCTTGCCCCGGGTATGGAAGTGCGTCTTAAAGGTGCATACATTATTAAATGTGAGGGATTTAAGAAGAACCAAATCACCGGTGCAATAGAAGAGGTTTATTGCACTTATGACCCAGATACGAGGAGTGGTGAAAGTACATCAGATAAAAAGGTTAAAGGAACTCTTCACTGGGTGTCGGCTCAACATGCTGTTGATGCAGAAGTAAGGTTGTACGACAGGTTATTCAATCATGAAGATCCGGCAGGACAAAAAGATGATGATTACCGGAAATTTCTGAATCCCGATTCATTAAAGATCCTCACCGGGTGCAAAGTCGAACCTTCGCTTGGATCTGCAAAGCCGCTGGAAAAGTTCCAGTTCCAGAGACTTGGTTATTTTTGTGTCGATTATGATTCAACTCAATCAAAACCTGTATTTAACCGCACCGTTCAGTTAAAAGATACCTGGGCAAAACTCAATAAATAAGGCATGAGGTATGAGGCATGAGGCGTGAGGTGTGAGGTGTGAGGCGTGAGGCTTAAAGGATAAGGATTAAACTAGATACAGTTAGATATGGTAAATAGTTTTAAGGAACTTATTGTCTACCAAAAAGCCCATAAGCTGGCTATGGACATTTTCGAACTATCGAAGACATTTCCGAAAGAAGAGAAGTTTTCTCTTACTGATCAGATACGGAGATCTTCCAGATCTGTAAGTTCATGTATTGCAGAGTCATGGGCTAAGCGATTATATATTAAAGCATTTGTCAATAAATTAACTGATTCTTTAGGAGAGGAGTACGAAACAGAAGACTGGCTTGATTACTCCAGAGATTGTGAATATATTTCAATAAACGAATATGAAAAACTGATATCAGGTTATGATGAAGTCCGTAAAATGCTGATATCTATGATTAACAGTCCTGAACAATGGTGTATTAATCGCATATGAACCAATTGCCATCAATTTTATTTTCCTCATACCTCACTCCTCTTTTTCATGAAAGAGATTTTCCATGCCTTATTCATTTTTGTATAAATATTTCTATATTTGTGACCGCAAAATTGTCCCGTGGTGTAATTGGCAACACGTCTGATTCTGGATCAGAAGAGTTCAGGTTCGAAACCTGACGGGACAACCAGAATGCCGGTACTTTAGCCGGCATTTTTATTTGGCCCTGCTTGCCCTCGCGTCAGGCTGGCTCTTTCGCTAAAATTGCCCATTGGGCAATTTTTTAACGCTCGGCCCTATTTCTTGCCAGGTTCTTGCCAGGTTTCTGGTGGATTTTACTCTTACCTGATTGGAGTTGGTTAAGGTTGGTGTTAAATAACACCAACCTTAGCTCTATTTGAAAAATGTATAATTTGGCATTGAATTAAAATAAATTTGACTTGTATTATGTTTCTTTCTAACTTTACTAGTAATAGTAGTTTGTTAGAAAGAATGTTGTACTAATTAAAAGCCTATGAAAACCCTGGTTTTTATTGGATCAACAATCCTAAGGGATGAATTCACAACCTTGTTTCTACCCTTAATACTTAAAGAGGCTTTCCAGGATGGAGGAAATCCGATATGTTCCATCTCTTACGGAGTAGTATTAATTAATTCCCTGTCAAAATTATAGATTAAAATCATTTTAAAAGAGTGAGTTTTACTCATTTCGATGTTCCTGAAATCATGGTAAATGAATAAACAATTTATAGAACAAGTTCAATCAAAAACACAAAAAAACTTTCTTTTAAACAATGAAAGTAGTTTTTAGAGAAAATTCAAGATATTAAAAGACAAAATCAATATAAAAAGAGAAAGATATTTTTTATTTAAATTATTAAAACGAGAGTTCTCGAAATCCAGTTACCCATTGACCAATTTATTGAAAACATTTCGATTTAATAGTTTTATTTAATTTAATATTAAAAAAATGAAAAAGTTTTGTGTTTTCTTAACTTCATTGCTCATTATCTCCTTTGTATTAACATCTTGTACGAAGGGAAAAAATGAGGAACCTCCTGTTGCCAGTTTTACATCTGATAAAACTTCAGGTAATGCACCTTTAACAGTTAATTTCACCTCAGCTTCAACAGGAACCATAACTTCGTACTCCTGGAATTTTGGAGACGGAGGTACATCAACTGATCATAACCCTTCACATACGTATTCTAATTCTGGTACATTCACTGTTACCCTTACTGTAACTGGACCAGGTGGTTCAAATGCTAGTAGTAAAACTATTACAGTGACACAAGCTCAAGCTGCTCCTGTTTCCAGTTTTACATCTGATAAAACTTCAGGTAATGCACCTTTAACAGTTAATTTCACCTCAACTTCAACTGGAACTATAACTTCATATTCCTGGAGTTTTGGAGACGGGGGTACATCAACAAATCAGAACCCTTCACATACTTTTTCCAGTTCCGGATCCTACACTGTTACACTCACCGTAACCGGACCAGGCGGTTCAAATTCAAGTAACAATACTATTACAGTGGCACAAGCTCAGACACTTACTCTAACAACCACGGCAATTACATCAATAACCTCAACTACAGCAATATCAGGAGGCAATATTACCAATGATGGTGGTTCTGCAGTGACAGCCAGAGGAGTCTGCTGGAGCACTACTGCTAATCCGACAACAGCTAATATCAAGACTTCGGATGGAACAGGAACCGGGATTTTTACAAGCAATATAACTGGTTTAACAGCAAATACTACTTATCATGTCAGGGCATATGCTACCAATAGTACAATTACAGCTTATGGAACTGGAAATGATCAAATCTTTACTACCAGCGCAGCAGTAGTAGTACCAACGGCACCTTCAAGTCTTACCGCAAATGCTATAAATCCTACAACTGTAAATCTTACCTGGACAGATAATTCCAATAATGAAACAGGATTTGAGATTCAGCGCCAGAATCCAAATAATTCGAATTTGTGGGTGGTAGTTACTACCATTGGTCCTAATGTGACAAATTATTCCAATACAGGTCTTTCGGAAACTTGGCCTGGATATCAGGTTCGGGCAATTAATGCAAGTGGTTCATCTGCATTTTCGAATATTGCTTATGCCCCTGCAAAATTAAGAATAATCAACAATCTTTATAGTAGTACTTCAAGTTCAGGCAATGACTGGGGAAATTTAAACACTGTAATATGGGTAAGAATCGGTCCAACACAAGCATCTGTTCAACAAAACGGGAACACTTATGAAAGATTGACCCCTTATGATGCAGTAGCTTCGATTGGCCTTGTCATCTCTCCTGCATATAATTCTACATCAAGCTGGGCAGATTTTCCTGTAAGTACATATGGTTACGGAGGTAATTATTATACATATATTCAGTGTGGTTGGTGGGATCTTGATATTAATACATTCTTATGGGTTAAGCATGCTTCATCAGTATTATGTAATAATGGAACATGTTGCTG
Source organism: Bacteroidales bacterium (assembly GCA_003141715.1). GTDB lineage: Bacteria > Bacteroidota > Bacteroidia > Bacteroidales > VadinHA17 > LD21. The sequence continues at coordinate 97,884 of PLNF01000065.1, forward strand.
TATTAAAGGGATGTATAACACCTTTACTAATCACACATCGGGATATGTAGTCGTAACTATGACTGGTTTAGGGTTTCCTGAGGGTAGCTGGAATAATACACTTAAATGAAGCAATGAAGAACGTACAAAAGCCGGTCGATTTGACCACATTCGGCTGGTCTGATTACAATTAACACACATAACTAAATAACAAATACTTAGTTCCGGTTTTTGGTGGGCAATCTGATTCGGCTAACTATTGTCAAGGTCATTGGCTTTTTCACCTGGGTGATGAATTTATATTAAAGAATATTTGACTTGTATTATTATTCTCTTTTAGATTTATTAGAATGAATTCCTTATCTATTTTCTTATTTACTTGTCAAATAAATTTGATAGAAACAATTCCTCGTTGGAAATAGAATAAAAACTATGAAAAAACATGTAATAGTTGCCACCTTATTATTCATTTGTTTTTCATCATTTTCTTTTTATTCCTTTTCCCAGACCATCACTGCCGATACCACTTTGGCAAATCAATATTTCGATTTAGCTATTAAGAATGAAAATAACTCCAAATTCGATACAGCAATTTTCTATACAGAAAAAACACAAGCTTTGAATATCAAATATTTAGGTGAAAAAAGTATAAAAAATGCCAATGTTTTACATTTGTTGGGTAGATTATACTGGAGCGTCGGTAAATATGACATTGCATTAGAATATGATTTTAAGGCTTTACAGATAAGAAAAGAAATTCTTGGAGAAAAACATCCCGATGTAGCTGAGAGTTATCATTATATCGGGAATGTTTATGATGATAAAGGAGAATATGACAAGGCATTGGAATATCATTTTAAGGCTTTACAAATAAGAAAAGAGACCTTTGGCGAGAAACATCATGACGTAGCTTTGAGTTATGAGAATATCGGAAATGTTTATGATGATAAAGGCGAATACGATAAGGCTTTGGAATATTATTTTAAGGCTTTGCAGATAAATAAAGAAATCAATGGCGAAAAACATACTGATATTGCAAAGATTTATAATAATATCGGAAATGTTTACGATGATAAAGGCGAATACGATAAGGCTTTGGAATATCATTTTAAGGCTTTAAAAATAAGAAAAGAAATTCTTGGAGAAAAAAATCCTGATGCAGCTAAGAGTTATAATAATATTGGGAATGTATATTATGAAAGGGGCGAGTACGCCAGTACTTTGGAATATTATTTTAAGGCTTTACAAATATTAAAAGAGATCCTCGGCGAAAAACATCCTCTTGTTACTGCAAGTTATAATAATATCGGAGCTGTCTATGATGAGAAAGGAGAGTATGATAAGGCTTTGGAATACTATTTTAAATCTTTACAAATAAGAAAAGAGACAATTGGCGAGAAAAATCCTCTTGTGGCTACGAGTTATAATAATATCGGAAATGTTTACGATGATAAAGGCGAATACGATAAGGCTTTGAAATATCATTTAAAGGCTTTACAAATATTAAAAGAGATCCTTGGCGAGAAAAATCCTGATGTTGCTGCAAGTTATAATAATATTGGACTCGTCTATAGTAAAAAAAATGAATACGATAAAGCTTTAGAATATCATTTTAATGCTTTACAAATAAGAAAGGAGATTCTTGGTGAGAAACATCCTGATGTGGCCACGAGTTATAATAATATTGGAAATGTTTATGATGATAAAGGCGAATACGATAAGGCTTTGGAATATCTTTTTAAGGCTTTGCAAATAAGAAAAGAAATCCTTGGAGAAAAACATCCTGATGTAGCTGCGAATTATTATGATATTGGACTTGTTTATAATGATAAAGGTGAATACGATAAAGCTTTAGGATACTATCAAAAAGGGGCAGCAAGTTGTTTATATGATTTTAATGATACTGTTGATGTTTATAAAACACCAATAATAAAAGGCTATTTGAATTGGAATAATTTATTAGAATCACTTCAGGCAAAAGCTCAAATAATTGCTAATAATAATAAAATACTTTCAGGTCTTACATATAATGACAGGAAGAAAATTGCGCTAAGACATTACCAGGCATGCGATACATTAATTGACATAACCCGAAAGGAAATAAGTACCCAATCTGATAAACTTGCCTTAGGTGAAAAAGCAAGTAAGGTTTATAAAGAAGCGATTGATCTTTTGACATCTCTTCAAAAAGGTAATAATGCAGAGGTTGTGAAAAAAATGTCTGATGAGGATCGTAATCTGACTTTCTATTTTTCAGAAAAGAACAAATCTTCAGTTCTTCTTGAAGCACTTGCCGGACAAGAAGCCATGAAATTTGCAGGCATTCCAGACAGTCTGCTGCTAATGGAACATAACCTGAAAACTGATATTGCCTTTTACACAAAACAATTGTCAGAGCCTGAAAAATTAGATAGTACCAGGTCAAAATTATTCCAGAATAGATTATTCCTCAGAAACCGAAGCTATGACAGTTTAATAACGGTTTTTGAAAAGCAATTCCCCGAATATCATAATATGAAATACAATAATAAACCAGCAACGGTAAAGGATATTCAGAAACTCCTGGATAAGAAGACCGCTATGATATCATATATTGTTGGAGATAGCACAATCGTCATTTTCACACTGACTAAAAGTAATTTTGATGTAGAGAAAGTTCCTAAGATTGCATACTTAAATGATAGTATTGAGTGTTTTCGTTATGGGCTTATAAAAACCAATTTGCCGAAGCAGGAAATCTATCAAAGGTTAGGCTATAAGATTTATCAGCAACTTTTTCCCAAAAGCACTATTATTGATAAACGAATTAAAAATCTGATAATAATTCCTGATGGCGAATTGGCGATTATACCTTTTGAGAGTTTACTAACGAAAAACCATACGGGGAAAATAAATGCATATAGAGAATATCCATACTTAATCAAAAAATATAATATCAGCTATTCATATTCGGCAACCCTATTTTCCCATACATTTTCTAAGAAGGTATCTCCGACAATTGAGATAACAAAATTGAATGACTGGTTGGCATTTGCACCGGTTTTTGACGATAGAAGTGAACAAAATATGATGGTCAGCCAGGAATTGCAACGTCAGTTAGACTCGCTTAAAACAGATTCCCTGATGACAAACCGGTCTATGTTTGACAGAAATAATATCAGGCCATTGCCGGAAACTGAAACTGAAACTAAAAGCATTTTTAAACTTTATAATGAAAGGAACCTTAAAGCAAAAGCTTTATTACGTAATGATGCTAATGAACAGTTCATTAAATCAGGCGAATTGGGAAAATATAAAGTATTGCATTTTGCGACACATGCTTTTGTTAATTCAGATAATCCGGAACTTTCAGGCTTGTTACTGGCACAAGATACTATCGGAGGGGAAGATGGTGTATTGTACTCTGGAGAAATCTATAACTTAAAGTTAAATGCGGACCTTGTAGTATTATCTGCATGTGAAACAGGACTTGGGAAGATTCAGAAGGGAGAGGGGATAATTGGCTTAACAAGGGCATTATTGTATGCCGGCACAAAAAATATTATTGTTTCTCTCTGGAAAGTCACCGATAAAAGTACATCAGACTTAATGGTAGATTTTTATAAAAACTCACTAAAGAGCAAAGAACAACTATCATACTCTGAGGCTTTCAGAAATGCTAAGTTAAAAATGATAAAAGAGGGGAAATATGCTCATCCCTTTTTCTGGTCTCCATTTATTTTAATTGGGAAGTAAACAAAGGGGTGTAGCATCGTTAAAATCTCAAGAACCACTCAAAATCAACAGTGCTAATTCCATTCACCGGGTTCTTTGAATAAGTGACTTGAGTGAGCGGATAACAATAAACTTGACTTTGAAATATCTAACCAAAGTTTAATCAAAGATATGGCTGATATTATTAAGCTAAAGGAGGGTTTATCAATAGTACAGTAAAAGACTTCATAATTCAGTATCTGGAACAAAACGCAGGAATCCTGCCTATGATATTCTTACTGACCAGAAGAAATAAATGTTTTGTATTTGGTCTGATAAAGCTTTAATTTTGATAACGAACTCAAAGAATATTCAGGTTAAAAATAAATTTCATGAGGAAATTTATATTCTCTCTGGCGATAATTGTTTCTGTTATTTCATGCAAAAGAGATGACTATCCTGATTTAAATTATAAACAGGAAATGCGGAATTTTGTAATTGGGATCTCTGAATATTCCAGGACTATTAAAACTGATTTTATAATTATTCCTCAAAATGGGATTGAACTGGTAACAATTAATGGTGAAGAAACCGGCTCCTTAGCCAATAGTTACCTGTCTGCAATTGATGGGAATGGACAGGAAGATTTGTTTTACGGATATGATAATGACGATCAGGCAACTTCTACAGAGGATAATACCTATTTGAGGACATTTCTGGATAAAACAAAAAATTCAGGCCATACAATTTTGGTTACTGACTATTGCTCGACATTTTCCAAAATGGCAAATTCATATACTCAAAACAATACTTCAGGTTATGTTTCGTTTGCAGCCAATCATCGGGAATTAGACAATATTCCGGGTTATCCCAGTCCCATTTACGGTGTAAATAACAGCATCATTACTTCCTTATCTCAGATAAAAAACTTTTTGTACCTGATCAATCCACAAAATTACACTTCAAAGACAGATTTTATAAATGCGGTCACATCAACAAACTATGATCTCCTGATAATGGATTTATATTTCAATGAAACAACAGAATTTACTACAGGAGAAATCACACAGTTAAAAAATAAAGCAAATGGCGGTAAACGCCTGGTTATATCGTATATGTCAATTGGAGAGGCTGAGGATTACAGATATTACTGGCAATCAGGCTGGAAACCAGGTAAGCCATCATGGCTTGATGATGAAAATCCTGATTGGGCAGGGAATTTTAAAGTAAGGTATTGGGAACCGGAATGGCAAAAGATCATTTTTGGTAATGACGATTCCTACACAAAGAAAATTTTAAATGCAGGCTTTGATGGTGTCTATCTGGATATAATAGATGCTTTTGAATATTTTGAATAGATATTCTTATCTTTAATCAAGAAATAAGTAGTTATTGTTATCTTTTTTGTTAAAAGCAGGTTGTATATTTGATTAGATTAATAGATTAGGCTGTTAATTTGTTGAACTTCAATATATAAATGAATACAATGAAAAAATTATTTTCCTTCGTAATCATTGCAATTATGTTCTCATCATATTTAAATAGCCAGTCTGTCGATAGCATTATGGTTGAGCAGTCTGGGGATTTCATCAAAATACGGTACAAGATACTTAACTCAGCACCTGATCAGATATACAAAGTCAAAGTTCTCTGTTCTATTAATGGAGGAATGAACAATGAAATCCGTAGCATTACAGGTGATGTTGGTGACCATGTAGTAGGGGGTAAACCCGAATACTGGGTAATTTGGGATGTACTGAAGGATGTTGAGGTTCTACGTTCAGTGGAGTTTATTGTCAGAGCTGACCTTGTCAAAGAGAAAGATGACAATTTTTATACAAAACCTCATTTATATTTTATGCCTGTTGTTGAATTAGGTGATGGCCTGTTGTTTGGGGGGCGCGTGTGTTTTATGGGAAATTGGGGAGGATCTGTCCGTTTCGTTGCAGGCACAAGGGGAACAGAGCAAAGCAATTTTAAGGAATCATATAACACCAATGGATTCTCCTTTGATCTTACTCACAGAATAATAAGCAAGGAAAAATTTCAACTCCATTTGATGGCTGGAACAGCCAGATCAAAGTTTGAAACGGTTAATCGTAGTACAACACAATATTATATAGATTCCAGATGGGGCCCTGAAATTGGCGCTTGTGGGTCAATCGGGGAAATAGCTTTATCATTTGGCATTACATTTTTTACAAGTATTGCTAATGGAAAAGAAATAACCACCAGTACTGTTTTTGGTAATGTGGGAATAGGAATGAAATTTTAACAATTCAACTCCATAAATCATATTCTTCATGAAAAGGGCAGGTTTAATTATTTTCCTTATTTCTCAGGTAATCTTCTGCCATTCACAAACTTTAGAAAACCGCTCCGGTGTCAAACAATTTAACATCTCCAAAAAAGGAATGGATATTAAAAAGGCTAATGAAGAGAACAACGCTTCTGCCAAAGTGACAGCTCCGGTAAAGGTGATAAATAAATATTCGATTGATATAATATCGCCTTCTTCCGATAATTTGACAATAGCAAACGATAAGGTTATTCTTCAGGCTTGCATTAAAGCAACTACACCAATTAATAGAATTTTTATATATCGTAATGGTTCTTTTGTAGATGGCTTTATGTCAAATAAAATTATTCAAAAGGGGGATTGTTCCTTCATGGTGGATGAGCCAATTCCCCTTAAACTTGGAATAAATGATATTAAAATAGAGATTCTTTCTTCTAATGATACAATCAGCAAAAGTATTACAGTAGAATATAGCTTTTATGCAGCCCGTAACTATGCTTTACTGATCGGTAACCAGAAATATGATGATCCGGAAATTCCTGAACTGGAAGAACCCGTGAATGATGCCACGGAGATGTACAATATACTTACTAAAGAGTACAATTTTGATCCTGAATATGTGATTCTGCTAAAAAACGCCACCAAGGCAGAGATAATTGGAAATCTCCACCAGCTAAGGTCAAAAATTACTCCGACGGATAACCTTTTGATCTTTTATGCCGGTCATGGCTTTTGGGATGAAGGTATGGGTGTGGGATACTGGCTGCCAAAAGATGCTGCCAAAAACAATCCTGTAAACTGGATACCCAATACTGACCTTACAAATTACATTGAGGCAATAAAAACTAAACATACTCTCCTTATTGCAGATGCCTGCTTTAGCGGAGGTATTTTCAAAACAAGGTCAGCCTTCAGTGCTACATATGCAATTGAGATGCTTTACCAGCTTAACAGCCGCAAAGCCATAACCAGCGGTACATTGACAGTGGTACCTGACAGAAGTGTGTTTTTCCAGTACCTGCTTAAAAATCTGAGAGAGAACACGAATGTATATCTTTCAGCAGAAGAACTCTTTTCAAAAATGAGGATGGCAATTATCAATAACAGCGAGAATGTACCTCAATTCGGCACTATACAGAATGTGGGTGATGAAGGTGGAGACTTCATATTTATCAGACGCAGAAAATAATCAAAAATAATTAGTTTTAATTATTATTAGGATTAATTCCAGATATCAGTTCGACAACAGGTTTCTACAAGGCTTTCATGAATTATTGCATACAAAACCTTCCTGTTAAAAATAGTAATTCAAGTTTAAGAAAACATTTTAAAACAGAACCACATTGCCCTGATTTTAGACAGGCCGGATATTACAAACATATAGTAGGGTATAATGGGATTTACTAGAAAAGCCAGTGTCCTTAACCACCCAAACTAGGAGTTAAATAGTTGTTTTTTTGTTATGTATGTTCGGTGATATCAGACCTGATTTTGTTGTGTTAAAACTGTCCGGATTTTAAATCCTTAATCAATTGTTACTTTTTAAAAAAAAAGTCTTGCATCATTGATAAGGTTAAATGCAAAATATTAAATTTGAAATACCGGAATATGTTTTATTCAGGGAAGTGATTATGCAGCAAATCTTAAGTTCAATTCAAACCATTAATGACCAATTAAGAAAAAATGAAAAGATTATTTTCAACGGGTCTGATTCTTGTAATCTGCCTCAGTCTCCTGTCATCAGAAAAATCATTCGGACAGTCTGATATCAAAACACGACTGCTGAAAGATGTTGTAAAGAACGAAAACGGAAGGTTTACTCTCCAGCAATTCGGGTTTCTTGTTACAATTGAAGCCAACATTCTAGAGGTTAAGATTACCTCAACTGCTCCCGCAAGCCTGATAAGCAGGGACAATTTCCTGAATATCAGCTCGTCGCTGGCTAACGGAATACTGGCTTCAACACTGAAGCTCAATAATTTGACAGGGAACCAGGATCTTCATCTCGTTTTAAGGGAAGTGCCAGTGAAAGCACCCGATATAACAATAAATATAACAATGAAGGCCGATGGGATCAGTTACAAGGCTATAGCCAAAGGTTATGAAGGAAGCAATGACATGGGCTGGGACCAGTTTATTTTCAGCAATGCCAACTGATTATCCGGAATACTGTCATGCAGGTTCAATAAAAAAACCTGGTCGCTAGTCCTGGGTTTTTATATTTATGATATGCCTTTCATTCCGGCCTGAGAATCCGTAAAAGCCAATGCCCTTGACCATAATCGGCCGGATCAAATTGACCACCAAAAGTCGGAGTTAAATGATTGTTGTTTTGTTATGTATGTTATGTGAAACCTGACCGGTTTAAAGTGGTCAAAGAAGGACGGATTTTGTATTAAATCAAATACTTACAAACCCAAATTGTAAGTGTTTTTCATTTATTGCCAGGTTTACGCTAGGTTTTGAACAAAAATGTGATGTTTTTGACCTAAAAAGGAGTTAGTATACTCTTCCCCCAACGAGAGTATTATCATAAACAGTATGGTAAAGGTTAGCACAAGGAAATATGCACTGGTCTATTCATAAATAAAATTGACTTTAGCTTTGGCAAGGTGTAACTTTGATAGATAGTAAATTGCTGACTATGAAACAAAATCTCTTTTTTATAAGCAGAGTCATTTTGATACTCTTATTGTGTTTAATTTCCAGTAGTATAATGGCGCAGAAAGGACAATGGGCATCAGCTGACGATCCCATAGCAAAGGAACTTATTGCAAAGGAGAAGATGTGGTGTGAATCAAACTGTAGTCCGCAGCCAGGGCTTAAAGAAGTATTTGCCAACGAGTTTCAGGGGACGGCACCAGATGGGACCCGCTATGGCAAGACTCAAGCTATGGAGACGGATCTGAATAGTCTTGACCGCCAATGCCAATTGGGTGAAGTCAAAATTCAGTTCTTTGGCGAGATGGTGGCGGTCGCTTATGGGAACGAAAGTAGCATCCGCAAGGGTAAGGATGGTAAGGAGTTTTTACGCTGCTTAGTGTGGACAGATACCTGGCTGAAGCGGGATGGGAAGTGGCAGATCATCGCAGCCCAGGATGTGGTCGTGGAATGTCCAAATTAAGTTCGTTACAAAACCAGCCTTGAATAGGTGAAACCGCAATACTCTGTTTGGATAAAAAGTAGTAAGCTGGAAAAGCCAATGCCCTTGACCATAATCGGCCGGAATAAATTGACCACCCGAACCCTGAGTTAACTATTTGTTGTTTTGTTTGTATGTTCGGTGAGATCAGACCGGCCGAATGTGGTCAGGATAACCGGCTTTCACGCCTTGATTAATCGTTGCTTCTGTTTTCAAAATAATTATAATGCACAAAATCTTTAATATCCTTTCGTACTCGCAGGTACGGCTGTTGTTTTGCCGACGGATAACCCATTCGAATCACAAAACCGATTTTCCAAGGTAATTTGAATTTCAGGATCTTTCGAAGCTCAACTACCGAGTCTTCTGAAGCAAGAGAACTTAGGATCTGAACACCCAGACCCAGTGAATGAGCCATCAGCCACATGTTCTGCATAACACATCCCAGGCTCATTATGCCAAGGAAATCACCTTCCGAGGCAGGAGCCCTTTTACCGGAATCATAAATCACAAACATCAGTACCGGTGCTGAAGGCACTGGACGCTGCGCCGAATCGGGTTCTTTTCCCAGGTCGCTTAATTTAAAATTGGGGTTCTGCCACGATTTCGGGAACATCGTACCCATTATGCCCATTTTCTTTTTCTTCAGCTCTTCTTCAGAAAATGACAGATAATTGTAATTCTCCCGGACAAATGCTTCAGAAATGCCCCGTTTAATACCGGCAATAGCCTCCAGTTGCTTTTTGCTATTAACAACAATAATTTCAAAATTCTGCATATTATGTGCAGTAGGTGTCCAGCGGGCTGCTTCCAGTACCTGCAATAAATCTTTTTCAGGGACTTCCTTTCCCATGTCAAACGGCATGCGACTTGACCTGCGTTCATTGATGATCTTTAATAATTCCTTCATATGAATTTCCTTATTATTAATTTAATAAATTTATTCATGATCTGCATAAAACAAGTACACTACCCTGTTAATGACCCATTTTCAGCACTGCCCTGAAATGCACTTTTGCTGTCATCATTTTTTCAAAAGCCTCCGCAGCCTTTTCAAGGGGGAACACTTCAATCATCGGGGTTATTTTTGTAAGAATGCTGAAATTAATGGCTTCTTCAATGTTGCCGCTTACATATCCCCTGACAGAACGCTGTCCTCCCAGCATCAGTGAGGCGGGAACCTGTAGCATATCACTTGCACCAGTAATAATGATTGCCTGGCCGTTTCTGCCAAGGCCGGGAACCAGGGCTGATACCTCTTTAATATTGGGGGCAGTGCAAAGAATTACACGGGCCCCGCCCAGCTTTGTCAATTCTTTTGCCCCATCTGAAGCATCAGTGTCGATATAAAAATGTGCACCCAGCCTGTAAGAAAGCTTTTCCTTTTCTTTCCCCCGGGACAAAACCACGGTTTTAAAACCCATTTTGACAGCATACTGGACTGCCAGGTGCCCGAGACCGCCCAGTCCATGTATTGCCACCAGGTCCCCTCCTCTCGCATTACTATCTTTTAACGCTCCGAATGTTGTCCGGCCTGCACAAAGAATAGGCGCTGCATTTACAGAAGTCAACTCTTCCGGAATACTAACAATTACTTCATGGCGTGCAATCATATATTCCGCATAACCGCCGTCAAGATGAAGGCCTGTGGTTAAAGATTTTTCACAGGCCCCGAAATTTCCATTACGGCATGCATGGCACTGGAAACAATGCCCGCCATGCCATCCCACGCCAACTCTCTGACCGGTCTTCCAGGCTGTAACATCACTTCCGGTTTTATCAACAATTCCGACGACCTCATGCCCGGGAATTATCGGGTATTTTATTCCCGGCATATGGCCCTCTTTTGCTATAGCATCGCCATGACAAATGCCGCAAGCCTCAACTTTAATCAGAACTTCATTGTTTTTCGGCTCGGGAATTTCTTTCTGAACTAATTCAAAATCAGCACCAGGAGATTTAATCTGAATGGCTCTCATTAATTTCATATGAAATGCTTTTATTTAAATTGATAATTAAAAAACTCATCTTTTACAGCAAGGAACCAAAACATAAAATCAAATAGTTGATCGTAATTAATTCATGTTTTTAGATACTTCGCGGCTTTTATATTTACCGGGATGAAAATATTAAATAATGCCCTTACTTCTTTTACCTTTTCCAGAAAAGCATTTACAAAGGTCATTTCAATAGTTATAATATCTTCTTTTATCATTTGATATATGTTTTTATTTATCATACATTTTTTAGTTTTATTTTAAAATTTCAGTTTCCCAAGGTTTTCAACGATACATGGCAATAGCTCAGTCGGGATACCAACAAAAACCTCCTCGTCTTTGATTTTCATATTATTTCTTGCACCATGATCTCCAAAACTATAAACAACTTCTCCGGTCAGAAAAGGAGCTGCCACGATTGACGAACATATAGGAGGACCTGTCATGCCCAATGCTCTTTTACCTGATTCATATGCAAATGCCTCTGCTATTAACATCCCCTGCCTGGCATTACAGATCAGAGCTATAACATCCGGCTCAAATGTCAATTTTTCCAACGGTGAAAAAGTAACTACTTTAACAGTCCCAAATTCTATTCTTGGATTCGAATTGATAAATCTCCTTGCAGCTCTCGCAGAGCCGAAGAGACCCATTTTAGATAAGAACTCTCCGGTTTTAATTCTTTCTCCCATTTCTTTCATCCCACAACTACCGGAACCTCCATCGCAGGCATGGTTATCGGATGTTGTATAGAAAATTTCATTATCAAACCTTACCTTGTCAAGCATTTGACATAGTCTCATTTCACCTTTCATCTGTTCAACACCCTTTGGTGCTTTGGTGGAAAAAGAAATAGCAATCGGTGAACTTCCGAGTCTTAAAGACTTTTTCATTTTATTTGAGAGCTCAACATATTTTGGCATATTAAATCCTCCCTGATTTTTTATATTCTCCAAGTTTAACTAATTTCTGCATAAAAGTACAAAATAAAAAGAGGGAAGAGACCTTAAAAAAAGTCTACCTTCCCTCCGACTAATTTTCCTTCTATGAACTGTAAAAACAAACAACTTTCAATTAATGATTGTAATAATATTATAGATCCATTAATAGAGGATTTTCGGACTTTGAATGGCAAAGCCAATGCCCTTGACCACTTTTGGCCGGAATAGATTGACCACCCAAACAGGAGTCAAATCTTTGTTGTTTTGAATTGTATGTTCAATGAAAACAGACCGATTTTTTTATGATCAAAGAAGGTTGAAAGTTCAATTACCATTTTACGATGTTTAAAAGTCGCCTTTGATATATTATATTCAGCCAACCTTTGCCTTTAAAATCCTCATAAACTCTCCCAGAATTGACCAGAATCAATCTGGTGAGGTCTGGTGATATATATTAAAGGTCGGTGGTAATTAACACCTAACTTAATTTTGTTTGAAAAATGTCAAATTTTAACTTATGGAATTTATAGGGACTTTTACAATGACCATATTCAGTTAGAAAACATTGACCACCCAAGGCCGAAGTTAAATGTTTAATGTTGAAATATGTGAGCAAAAGGTTTTTTCGTCGGCCAAATGCGGTCAATGTGCCCGGTCTTTGCACATATGGAGATTAAAATCCCTGAGAGCCATTGAATGGCAAGGGGCTGAGGATACCATTCCATTTTGACCTCTGCAAAGTAACACCTATTGAAAAAGTTCCGAAATTATAAGTGGATCCAATGGCATAACTGCTTTTTGGGAGAAAATAAAATGGAGAAGTACCTGTAAGTTGTTTTATCCCGGTACCATATACAGTCAACTGAGAATTAATATGATAGCTAGCTGACCCATACACAGATAATTCGTTAAATGCCCCATTTATCGCACCTTCAGGATTAAAATTCCATAATGAAGAATAAAAGCGTCCGGCAATAATTCCGCCATCAACCGACAACTTTGGAGACAAGGGAATTGATAAAAAAGGAGATAGTGTAAAACCAGTGACAGTACCCAAATGAGGAACAATTATAAAGGTACTTCCCACCGAATAATACAGCTTGGGCTTTAAATTTACTTTTTGGGAATTATACTCAGCAAGGCTATCGCGGTAATTGATTTGTTGCGAAAAAGCCTGAATAGAAAATAGTGAAACCAGAACAATAATTAAGCTTATGTTACATTTACATCCAGACATGGTTAATGATAATCCCTGTTAAAGAGTCAGGTAAAATTAACGAGAAAAATAATAGAATAGTATCTTTAATGGGGAAATTTTATTCAAAATGTCAGCTTCCCTATATCCCGATCTATTTGCAATATGACCAATAATCTTGCCAGGTTCTTGCCAGGTTATTGGGAATTTTAACGAATAATCTCACTGTCTAATTTTGAATCGGATGCCCTGCTTTTGCATTAAGTGAGATTGATGTAAAGATTGATATAGACAATTATTGATAGTATAAGCAGCAACTTACAATAATGTAAGTCATTGATACTGGAATGAAAAAATTAATTAATTGTACGAAATCTTAATTGTCATGAAAAATTCAGAAATGAAAAATAGCAGATTAACTAAACGATTAATAAATACCATACTTTATGCCTGTATATTCATAAGTGGATATCAGGCAATGGCCCAGCAGCCTGACTCCATAGGTAAGTCAGCACAAGTAAATAAATTGTTTGAGTGCACAACTGACAAACCGTTCCCGGGAGCATCAGTAATTGTAATTCATCATGGAAAAATACTTTTGAATAAAGGATATGGCCTTGCGAACATAGAGAAAAGCGAACCAAATACATCATTGACTGTCTTTCGCTTAGGATCGATCACAAAACAGTTTACATCTATGGCTATCCTGCAGTTGTATGATAAACAGATGCTGCAAATAAATGATTATGTTGAAAAGTATTTCCCCGGTACTTTGAATGGGAATAAGATAACAATAAAGAATCTGTTGACTCATACATCTGGTATAACAGAATCATTAGATGCGGAATTGGCATTTACTCCTGGTACTCAAATAAGTTACAGTAATGCGGGATATAACATATTGGGGAAAATTATTGAAAAGGTCTCAGGTATGTCTTATGAAAAATATTTGCAGGAGAATATTTTTCAACCTTTGGGCATGAACAATACCGGCTATGAACATCCGGATATAAAAGTCAGGAACTATGCAACCGGATATAAAATCAATGATAATGGAAGTTATACAGACATAGGTGAATCGGATGTTTCAGGTGCTTTTTCAGCAGGTGCACTGTATTCAACAGCAGAGGACATGTATAGATGGGATCAGGCTCTTTATACCGAAAAGTTGGTAAAAGCATCCACCATAAATCAGGCATTTTCTCAGGCGACCTTGAACGATGGAAGTACTACAAAATATGGTTTTGGCTGGATGGTTAGCCAATGGCGAGGACTGAAGGAAGTGGGCCATGGCGGTGATATAACAGGTTTCAATTCATATATTGCTCGCTACCCTGATGAACAATTCACAGTAATAGTGTTATCAAATATTGAAATGAGACCTCCCGGTCCGCTACCGGATGCAGGTATCCTCGCTCATAAAATTGCTGAAATATATTTAACTGATAAAATCAGCACAACGAAAGAGCATGTTGCTATCAGCCTCGATCCAAAAATTCTCGATAGTTATATAGGTCAGTATAAGTGGATAAATGCATCAAAAGGTTGGATAGAAGCCAGCGGTGAATTCCTTACTATTTATAAGAAGAACAATCAACTTTTTGGTAAGACCAAAGTGGGAGATATTGAAATTAATGCTGAAGGGGAAAACCAGTTCTTCATGAAAGATAATTCAACCATCAAATTCTTGATAGAAAAAGGCAAAGTAAACGGAATGGTATTTGATGCCATGGGGCTTGGAGTTGTAATTGTGAACGCACAAAAAGTAAACTAATAATTCTGGATCAGAAGAATTTAGGTTCGAGACCTGACGGGACAACCACGATGCCGGTACTTTAGCCGGCATTTTAATTTTGGCCCTGCTTGCCCTCGCGTCAGGCTGGCTCCTTCGCTAAAATTGCCCACTGGGCAATTTTTTAACGCTCGGCCCTATTTGTTGCTAGGTTCTTGCCAGGGTTTTGGTGGATTTTATGATTATCCGTATAAAATTAAACAATGGTTGGTGGTAGTTACCACCACTCTTTTATTACTCCAATCAGGAATCTCATTCAAGTCTTGATTAGCCGGTTCGTTTAACAAATGAAATTGGTTTGCAATTGAAATATTTTGTATGTTTAAACTCTAATAACATATGGGTTGCTCTGGTATGTCAGCAGAATCACAAGGACTAAAACTTGACAAACAGTTTAGATGGAAAGTATAATTCCAGGCTACGAATACGACATCTTTATCAGCTACCGTCAGAAAGACAATAAATATGATGGCTGGGTAATTGAATTTGTTGACCATCTGAAGCTTGAACTTGAAGCAACATTTAAGGAAGAGGTTAGTGTTTATTTTGACATCAATCCTTCTGACGGACTGTTAGAGACTCATGATGTTGATGCCTCCCTCAAAGAGAAACTAAAATGCCTGGTATTTATTCCGGTTATTTCACGCACTTATTGTGATCCAAAGTCATTTGCCTGGGAACATGAGTTTAAAGCATTTATTGAACTAGCTTCTAAAGATCAGTTCGGATTAAAGGTTAAACTGCCCAATGGGAATGTAACAAACAGGGTGTTGCCGGTTCGTATACATGATCTGGATAATAATGATATTAAACTATGTGAATCGATTATAGGTGGAGTTCTCCGGGGTGTTGAATTTATTTATAGATCTGCTGGAGTCAACAGGCCTTTACGTTCAAAAGAAGATAAACCACAGGATAATTTAAACAAAATAATTTACCGGGACCAGATAAACAAGGTTGCTCTTGCAATAAAAGAGATTATTCTTGGATTGCAGACAGAACCAGGTGTGCCTGTGAAAGAAAGTGCTCAGCGTAGTGAGCTATTCGGGGAAGTTGATAAAGGGAAGAAACTGACAGGTAAGGAAAAACCTGCCAGATTAAACAAGATTAAATTGTTATCTGGTGTTGCAATTTTAGCAATATTTATAATTGCAGCTTTAATTGCTTATCCGAAAATATTCAAACGGGATACATTGGATAAACTGAGATCTTCAGGTGAGAGAATTTCTGTTGCAGTGATGCCATTTCGGAACATGACCAATGATTCAACGTTGAATATCTGGCAGGATGGAATCCAGTTTGACCTGATTGCCTCCCTTTCTAACTCTACTGATCTGAAAGTCAGGCAAACAGAATCAACAAATAATCTCCTTCAGAGTAAAGGTTTATAATTAGCCCCGGAACTTGG
>PLNF01000137.1 GCA_003141715.1 Bacteroidales bacterium
TTATTAAAGGATTTTATACTTAAGTATTACAAATAATCAATTCATGTATATTGTTTGTTCGGACCTCGAAGGTGTATTTGTCCCCGAAATCTGGGTAAATGTTTCAAGCCACACGGGAATTGATGAGCTTAAGCTTACAACACGGGATATCAGTGACTATAATGTTCTTATGAAGAGGAGATTGGAGCTGCTGCAAAAATACGGCTTGACCCTCCGGGATGTTCAGAATGTTATATCTCTCCTTAAACCACTGCCAGGGGCATTGGAATTTATTGACTGGCTTCGTACCAAAACTCAACTTATTATTGTATCAGATACATTCAGTGAATTTGCTGATCCACTTCTCAGACAGCTTGGAAGACCTACCCTGTTTTGCCATCATCTCACAACCGACCCTGAAGGAAATATTACTGATTATAATCTGAGGCAGGAAGATGGGAAGAAACATGTAGTGGAGGCGCTTCAGAGTCTTAATTACAAGGTAATTGCCATAGGAGATTCATACAACGATATTTCTATGCTTAGAAAGGCCGACTATGGAATACTTTACAACCCGCCTCAGAATGTGGCTGACGAACACCTCGATTTAAAAGTTGTTAAAACATACCCCAGTCTCAAACGGATCATTTCGGAGCTTATCAACGGCGAAGAATAACCAGATTAACTTATTTTATGTAAATCAAACAGGTGTTTGAATAATCCAATAATTTCCTATTTTTACTTCCGCTCATACATAATCAATTAGCCGGCATTATGAAACTTCCACCCTCCTCTAAAAACTGGTTAACAATTATTGGTTCTATTATTGCCACAATCAACCTGGCACTTATAATCGTATTGTTCATTATCTCAACAATATTTAACAAAGCGAACACTAACCTCGGGTTGTTCATTTATATTGTTCTTCCCGGATTTCTGATTTTAGGGCTTTTAATGATACCGGTTGGGATGTTTCGTGAAAGGAGAAGAGTTCGTAAAAGCGGAATTCATGAAGAAGCAAAGTATCCCCGAATTGACCTGAATGATCTCAGGCATAGAAATGCTTTTGTCATATTTACAATCACAACAATCATTGTTCTTTTCCTTTCGACACTTGGAAGCTTTCAAGCCTTCCATATAACTGAATCAGTAGAATTCTGCGGCACTTTATGTCACCAGGTCATGGAACCGGAACATACTGCTTATCAGAACTCACCTCATGCAAACGTAGCATGCGTGGAATGTCATGTCGGATCAGGAGCTTCCTGGTATGTAAAATCAAAATTATCAGGATTGCACCAGGTTTATGCAGTGTTGACAAATTCCTATCCTCGGCCAATTGAGACGCCACTTCATGACCTGCGCCCCGCAAGAGAGACTTGTGAAAAGTGTCACTGGCCACAAAAATTTTATGCCCGAACGCTCTGGACCAACAAATATTTTCTTGCAGATTCATTGAATACAGAGTGGGATATAATGCTTGAAATGAAGACCGGCCCGGAATATAGCGGACTGGGTCTGAAGGATGGAATTCACTGGCACATTAACCCGGCTGTAAATATTGAATACATTTCTGATAATGACAAACGTGAGAATATAACCTATGTGAAGTATACCAATAAATCTACCGGAGAGGTAACTATATATAGAAACGACAGCAATCCTATTTCCGATAGCCTTTTGTCTGTATCTACTGCAAGAACAATGGATTGCATTGATTGTCATAACCGCCCGTCCCATAACTATAATTCGCCTCCGGTCTATTTCGATAAAGCAATGCTTACGGGTGCGGTGTCAGAAAACATTCCTTTCTTTAAAAAGGTTGCTATGGGCATATTGAAAGATACCTTCAATGACAAGGATACTGCACTCATGAAAATAAAAGACGGAATAACGGATTTTTACAAATCGGGCTATAATGAGTACTATAGCAAGAATAAAGATATTATCGATAATTCAATTTCAGCAGTTCAGAAAGCATTCAGTAAGAATACATTCCCGAAAATGAAAGTAACTTATGACCATTATCCTGAACATATCGGACATCTTGAATCTGACGGATGTTTCAGATGTCATAATGATTCTTTTAAAGCGCCAAATGGTCGCAAAATATCACGTGACTGCAATCTATGCCACAATATTGTCGGACAGGGCAAACAGGGAATGATGGAATATACCAATATCAGGGATAATCTGGAATTTAAGCATCCAATAAATATCGGGACAGCCTGGAAAGAAGCTAATTGTTCCGAATGCCACAAGTTCCTTTATTGAAGGTTAAAGGTTAAAGTATTAGCTCACTTGAGTATTTCTGAAGTGTATTTATCTGCAATCTCAGACTGATCTTTAGACAGACCGGAAATAATAACAATTCTATTTTCCTTCCATGCCAGGAAAATAGTTCCGTTATATCCGTCTTTTAACATAATCCTGCCGATCTCAGAATCCGCTGCTTCATTTCCAGTGGCAGTAAGATAAGCTTCTACTGATTTTCTCGTCTCCGCAGGAGTAATATTTTCCATTATAAATATAGAGAAGTTATCATTTCCTGATTCATAAGTTGCTTTAAAGGCTTTATTAAGTGACTTATGCCCCAGAACACTTTCATTAATATATGTTTCCTCGTTGATCTTTTTACCGGTTTCAGGAAAAAGAGAAAGCACTGAAGGCATTTCCGAACCTCCTGTAATCATATCTGCAACAATATGAGCCAATGATTCAGATGATTTCAATGTATTCTCATTCTTTGAATATGTCCTGATCTTGACATAGTAATTGGCTTTAAAGAAATTAATTGCCCCATCTGTAGTAATATATCCTTGTGAACCCAGATTCAGAAAACGGAATGATGGGGAACGTTCAGTTGAATATATACCAAAGGCCATTGTATGATCTTCCTGCCTGTAAATTTCCAGTTTAATCACATTTTTCCCCTTCTTATACTCTGCAACATGCAGATCAACAAAGCCATAGGCAAGATATGTATCGGCTGCTCCATCAATATAATCCCAAAGGTTCTCCGGAAGATAAACAGGATAGCTTGTAGTTTTTTTATAGCCTTTCAGATCAGGAAGTTTAATATCCTGGGAAAATGTGGAAAGGGAAAGAACAGTCAGAAAAAGTGAAAGAAGGAGTATGTGTCTCATAGTAAAAGAATAAAATTGATCAATTAATGTAGACCTTTTCAATTATAATATTATTTCACCCCCATTCCTGTCCCGCAAAGCGGGATGATTTTACTTTCCCCTTCCCGCATGGGGGAAGGTTGGGAAGGGGGTTAAAACCATTAGATATGTTAAACCAGAAAATCTGAAGGAACGTTAACAAGCCGGGAAATATCTGCAATTTTCTCTCTTATATCGAACTTTTTAGTGCATTCCACCTTACATAAACTGCACTCTTTGCAGGGATTATCATTAGTTCCCAGTTCACTCAACAGAGATTGTGCCATAGCCGGGTTTGAATAACCATAAGCGTACATGTATGCTCTCATCAGATCCGGTACAGGAAGATTCATTGTGCAGGCATTTAGACAGGTAGTACAACCGGTACAGTAGAGTCCTCTTTCAGCACTCGCGATTATAAGATCTTTCTTCTCCTGGTCAGTAATTGAAATGTCAGCAAGAATTTTAATATTCAGATCAAGCTGATCAAAGTCGGTCATACCTGAAATCGTAGTAGTTACATCAGGATTTGATAGTACCCATTTCAAAGCAGCAGTTGAATTAATCGGTTTTGTTTTTTCTTTATCGAGAAATCCTCCTCCTGCCAGAGTCTTCATAGCCACGATACCTATTCCTGCCTTACTGGCCTTTTTAATGGCATTATTCAATTCGGTAATATACGTTTGTTTAAAATTATATGCAGTCAGAATTACATCCAGATAATCCATAGAGGCAGCAGCATCTATAACTACCGGTTCATTGGCATGGGTAGAAAAACCTATAAACTTTATCCTGCCTTCTTTTTTCAGGTTTTTAACTGCATTTATAATTGGCTTGTATTCAAGCATCTCAGGATTCCTGATATCATGAATATACAGAATATCAACATAATCCATTTTCAGCCTCGAAAGACTGGTATTGAATTTTGAAAGAAAATCTTCAGAAGTTGTCTGGTCGGACGGCTTACCCTCCCTGTCAACACCGGCAGGTTTGACTTTTGTAGCAAGATAAAATGAGTTTCGAGGATAATCTTTAAGAAGATTCCCCAGCATAATCTCATTGTTCCCATTCTGATATCCGTTTGCAGTATCAAAAAGTTTAATCCCCTTTTCGTAAGCTGCCTTACAGAGGTTCGGATTATCGGATCTCATAACTCCAAAACTTATTACAGGAACTTCCATCCCTGTTTTCCCGAGCGTTCTGGAGATAACGTCTTTCTGCTGATTTGATGTTGCAGCTGATACCAGGGAAGGCGATAATGCCACTATTCCGGCAGCGCCTGCGACACCGGTTCTCAAAAAACCTCTTCTGTTAATATTTTTCATAATAATATCATTGTTTTTAAAGACATATTTTTGGTCTGAAGTTGTCTGCAAGGTATTAACTGCTTTTTTCCTTTATATTACTCATCTGTGAGTTTTTAATAAATGTTTCTATTTCAGGCTTCTGATCCGGACATCAATACCGGAATCCTTTAATAATTTTATGATTTCGTTAGTGTCCGTTTCTCCAAAATGGTATGGATAAAGGATCTTTGGTCTAAAAGCAAGTGCAGCATCGGCAACCATAGCCGGAGTCATGGTATAAGGAAGATTCATCGGGAGGAAAGCGACATCGATATTCCTGAGTGATTTCATCTCAGGTGTGTTCTCAGTATCTCCGGCTATATAGAACCTTTTCCCACCGATTGTAAGGATATATCCTAACCCGACACCTTTCGGATGAAAAGGATGGCCCGGAGTGCTTTCGTTCACAATATTATAAGCAGGTACTGCTTCAATAATAATGTTATTTATTTCCTGCCTGTCGCCAGCTTTCATCGCCATTGCCCATGGAATTTTTGAAATGGAGTTTTGATTACAGAACAATAGTGTCCCCTGTTTCTTAAGGTCCCCAATCAACTTAGGATCAAGATGATCGAAATGTTCATGAGTAACCAGAATAAGGTCGGCTTTCGGAAGGAAGTCATAATTCCCTGAACTTCTGACAGGATCAAGATAAATGACAAAACCGTTTAGTTTAAACATCAGTGAACCATGTCCGATAAAATGCATTTCAACTATACCGGCTGAAGTAGTAATTTTATCATATTCAGGAGGCTCCTGAGAAAATCCCGGATTGACCATAGCAGTAAATATTATTGTTAAAAAAGCTTTTTTAAATTTGGCTAAAAAACAGTTATTCATATTCTTAATTTTTAAGTCAGATAATATACAAAGATTTGAAAAAAATCAGTAATTATTACCTTTAATTAAGTTTTTTATCAAATTTATTGTGGCCACATTTAATATATATTGAATTTTTAATAACTTGCCGGCAGAATTTAGGTCATTGCGTTAATTATTTAACATTGATGCGTTTAGGGAAAGATAAACAGGCTACTTTATTAGCAGTTTTTCTGGTTTTTGCAGCATCAGCCAGCGGACAGACAGGAATAAGTTACAAATTCCATCTTGATGGTAATTTGCAGAAAACCAATGTCATTATCGGAGATCAATCTATCATCATAAATTATTCAATATCAGAGCTCAACATTGAAAGTTTAACCAATAATACCGGTTCATTTTATCGTATATCTATTCCGGGCCACATTCCATCGTCCAATCCGGGTAAACCTGAGCTACCGGTATTCAGCCGGTTGATCTCAATTCCCGGAGGATCAGGATTCAGGATAAAGATCTCTGATATCAGATCTGCCAGGATTAACCCTTCAGGAAAGAAGATAGAGGGTCTTCTTTTTCCTGCCCAGGAAAGTGAAACAAAGGAAGCTCAGCAAACAAAACCAGAATTTAAAATTGATAAGACAGTATATGCTACAAGAGGATTTATTCCGGCTGACACGGTAAGAATTGAACCATTAGGCATAGTGAGGAATAATAAACTTGCAAACCTCTATATTTCACCGGTAAGATATAATCCACATTCAAACTCAATGGAAATTATTACATCCATGAGAATTGAGATAACATTTTCAAATTCTGTCAATATCACATCAAAATCTCTTTCCCCCCAACCGAAACTTTTCAATGAATCGCTTGACAAAGGAGTACTAAATTATAATCCCGGGCAGGTAATCCCCGGCTACTCTGACAAACCTGTTAAAATGGTTATAATAACAGATATTGCTTTCAAAAAACAGCTTCAGCCTTTTTTTAAATGGAAAACTCAGAAAGGTTTTAAGCTTAAAATTCTCTACAAAGGAACCGGATTGGCTGGTAATGATTATTTGCAATTAAAAGATACACTAACCAAAATTTATAATGCTTCATCCGCAAACGACCCTCCGCCTGAATATCTGCTTATTATCGGAGATGTCAACAGAGTTCCCTATTATGGTTCCGGGGGTTCCGATAATATCACAGATATGTATTATGGTGAATTTGATGGTAATGGTGATTATATTCCGGAAATGTTTATCGGCAGACTTCCGGTGGCAGATACAAATGAACTAAAAACTGCTGTCACTAAAATTATTCAGTACGAGAAGTTTCAGTTTGCCGATACAAATAAATTTTATTCAAGGGCAATCGCCAGTGCAGGTTACGATGAAGGGTACGCGAGTTATATGAACGGACAGGTAAAGTATGCTGTTACAAATTACCTCACAAAAGCGAACAGAATCGATGAATTTCACTTTAATTATCCCGAATCTTACACTGCGAAAGATTCAATTATAGTACTTATAAATAAGGGTGTGTCATTCATTAACTATACCGGGCACGGCGACGCTACAGGATGGTTACACATCAATATTAAATCACCTGATATTCCATCATTTCAGAATAAGAACATGTATCCTTTTGTGATAAGTAACGCCTGCAGGACAGCACAGTTTAACCTTGCAACTTCTTTCGGGAACAGGATGATGCTTACAGCTGATAAGGGTGCAATAGGGTATATCGGATGCTCAAACGACTCATACTGGGACGAAGATTATTACTGGGCAGTTGGCCCCGGAATTATTTCTTCTGATCCAACCTATGAAGGATCAGGTCTGGGCGCATATGACAGAATGTTTCATACTCATGGTGAATCTCCATCTGACTGGTATTTTACGATGGGTCAGATTAATTATGCAGGAAACCTTGCTGTCAGTGCAAGCACATCCTCAAGGAAAAAGTATTATTGGGAGACATATAACCTTGTAGGAGACCCAAGCGTTATTCCAATTCTGGGAACGCCGGGATCCTTTAACGTTTCATTACCGGATACTTTGCCAAACGGTATTAAATCACTCTCTTTAAATGTTGATCCTTTTGCATATGTAGCTGTATCTCATTTTGATACGCTGTGGGATGCTTCATTCGCCAGTAATTCAGGTGCAGTTGTTCTTAATATGCCCGGACTTTCAAACGATTCCTGCCTGGTTGTAATAACAGGTCAGAATAAGGTCCCTGTAATAAAGACGATCCGTTTCTCAAATATCCACAAAGAATTTTTAAATCTTACTGCAAGCAGTATTAACGATAGCCTGGGTAATAAAAATAACATGGCCGATTTTGGAGAATCTGTTTATCTGAAACTTAAACTAAGTAATCTTGGGTTAACTGATTCTCATAATCTATATGCTAAAATATCTACCACTTCCGGTTTGGCAACAATTACAAGCGACTCAGTATCAATAGGAACTTTGAAGGCGCAATCTGATATTGTTCTTACAAATAAACTGGCAATATCTATTTCCGATGATGTTCCGGATATGGGAGTGGTTACTCTTAATCTTCTTTTAAAGGACCAGCTATCTGAAAAACATTACTCGATTGATGTCTGTATTCACGCTCCTGAACTCCAGATTATCAACTGTACAATAGATGACAAAATATCAGGAAACGGAGATTACATTCCTGATCCTGGTGAAACATTTAACCTGGTTTTCAAAGTTTTCAACCAGGGTAGCAGCAACATAGCAGGACAATTTAATATTTCCAGCTTCCAGGACGATATTTCTCTCGTGGAGCCAAGCGTTAAGTCGGGTGAATTAAAATTCGGAGAGGTCACCGAAATACCTGTATTGGTAAAACTTTCAGAAACAGTGCCTATCGGCAGCCTGATTTCAGTGTCTTCAACACTCGATTGCAGTCCATATATTGTAAATAAGGATTTTTCATTCAGAGTCGGAAAAGTAAGGGAGAGTTTTGAATCATCATCTTTTAATGTCTTTCCATGGATCAATATCAGTTCAATGCCATGGGTTATTACTTCAGCAAGTTCTTACGATGGCAATCTTTCTGCCAGATCAGGCGCTATTTCTCATAGCGGATCCACTTCGCTGGTTTTAAGGACTATATATGCAAAGGATGATTCTTTAAAGTTCTTTTACAGAGTTTCATCTGAACCAAATTACGATTTTCTTTCATTTAAGCTGAATGATGTCGAAATAATGAAGAAATCGGGAGAAATTCCATGGACAAAGAGCGCGGTTGCTGTGTCAGCCGGGCTCAATAAAATGGAATGGATCTACAGGAAAGATAATTCTGTTTCGCAAGGATCAGATTGCGCATGGATTGACATGATCGATTTTGCCCAGTCAAGTCCCGTAACTTATATACAAAGAGATCTCCATGTTGCCAGAGTTATTATACCAGCCAGTAATGGAAAGTATGGAGATGAAAGCATCACAGTAAAAGTCCTTAATGTTGGAAAAGACACTTTAAATGGATTTAATCTGGCTTATGATATAAACGACAATTTCCCACCCGTTAAACAATTTTTTGATAACAAGGTTATTCCTTACGGTGATTCGGTAACAGTGTCATTCAAGACAAAGGCTGATCTGTCAAATTATGGGATTTACAAGATAGTAACGTACGGATTGGATAACAACGACGATTATGCTTTTAATGACACACTGACTGCCAATATCGAGAATACAGAAGTAAAAGAGACACTAAGTGTATTCCCGAATCCGTTCAGTGACGAGCTTACAATTACTGTTAACTCACAAATTGACGATAAGCTTCATATATCTATCTCCAATGTATCCGGAGTAAAATTATATGATATTGAAAAAGATATTTTAAGCGGAAATAATTCATTTACCATTTGTGATTTCAGATTAGTCCCTTCACTATATTATCTCAACGTACGCGGAACCACAATTAATAAAACAATTCCTGTCGTGAAAATCAACAAGTAGCTTTACTTTATATTCATAAAATGGTTGTTAGTAATAATGAATATTAAATCCAGAATCGCTTGAAAATCAATGAAACTACAAATATAATTATCAGTACTCATATAATATAAACATATTAATATGTCAACTATAACACCTACCAGGGATATCGCACTTGAATTGCTTAAAAAATACAATAAGTCTGAAAGTCTCCTGAAGCATGCGCTATCTGTAGAAGGAGTAATGCGATATATGGCAAAAAAGCATGAAGAGGATGAAGATAAATGGGGAATTATCGGGTTGATTCACGATCTTGATTATGAGATGTATCCGGAGCAACATTGTATAATGACTGAAAAATTTTTAAAAGAGAATAACTGGCCTGAGGAATATATCAGGGCGGTACTAAGCCATGGCTGGGGTCTGGCGTCTGATGTTAAACCAATTTCATTGCTTGAGAGAACAATCTACGCTGTAGATGAGTTAACCGGTCTGGTTGCTACCAGTGCCCTTGTAAGACCTTCAAAAAGTGTAATGGATATGGAAGCAAGATCGGTCAGGAAGAAATGGAAAGATAAAAAGTTTGCTGCCGGAGTGGATCGTTCTGTAATAGAAAAAGGGGCTGAAATGCTTGGAGTTAATCTCGACGAGCTGATAACAGATTGTATAATGGGTATGAGGATGGTTGCGAAAGAGATTGGGTTGGGGGGCAAAACTTTGGGATAAAAAATTAGCCGGATCGTTTGATCCGGCTAATTAATTTATCGTTCAGAGTATTATTGAGTAATTTTAAGCTTAATATTTCTGAACCACACATCATTGCCATGGTCCTGAAGCCCTATATAGCCCTCTTTAGCTGTATTTAAAAACCACTCCCAGTCTTTGAATTTTGAATTGGAAACCATCTTTTTCCAGTCTTCTGTCCAGAGATGGTATTCAACAACATTTGCACCATTTTGGGCATATACAACTGTTCCCTGGTACACAAGAATATGAACATGGTTCCATTCGCCGGCAGGTTTTGTGTTTTGAGGTTTTGCAGGTATAAGGTCGTAGAGTGACCCGGCCATGCGGTCGCCATCAACACCAAGCTTGGCATCAGGATGTTTGTCATTATCAAGTATCTGCATCTCCGGAGCTGATTTGTAAATAGGTTCATTTGGTATTTCCTGTGCAAGAATAAAAATACCACTGTTTCCACCTTCGGAGATCTTCCATTCGAGATCGAGTTCAAAATTGCTTAATTTCTTGTCATAGATTATATCACCGCCGCTACCGGCTTCACCGGTTCCGGAACCAATACAATGTAGAGTTCCATCAACCACATTCCATCCTGCCTCAGGAAAAGCAGGTTTGTTGTAACCGCGCCAACCGGTTGTTGTTTTACCGTCAAAAATGGAGACAAAACCGTCATCTTTTGAGGTTTTTTTGGCGTTTCCGTTAGATCCGCATGATGTTGCAAGTCCCATAACAAGAACACTAGATAAAATAATGTTAAATAGCTTCATAATACATAATATATTAAAAGTTAAAAGTCACAGATAAAAATTTGCTGTGACTTAATTTATTAAACAGGCATATCAGGTAAAGTAAATCCTTTGCGATAAGTATGTTTTACCATTTCAGCAGCAAATTCTTTTGCATTAAGCTTAACGTCTGGTCTGTTGAATTTAGGATCACCATCAACGATTGTGAAATTATCTGAGATAGTAAGTCTTACTGAGTCATCGGCGCCAATGTTTGTGAACTCCATTTTCTCTCCGTTCCATTCAAGTGTTTTGTTAAGCCCCTGAAGCCGGACAGCAAGGACACCCATAACAACCATTTCGTTGAATGGACCTGCTTCTGAAAAATCAGATTTTGATTTAACTCTGGTCTCAGCACTTTCTTTACATGCACGTACCCAGTCCATTTCATGACCGCCCTGCATAGCTTTCTCGATTCTTCTTTCGGTTTTTGGCACAACTGGTTTACGGCCTGATAATAACCATGGGTCTTTACCATAGCAACCACAGACAAGAATGTCGTTTGAACCGTGGAATAAAACTCCGCCGCCGCCATCATTCATATTTTTTCCGGCAGGCCAGCCGGCTGGTTTAGTAGGTTCGAGACCACCGTCAAACCAGGTTACTTCAACCTGAGGATACTTGATTTTTGCTCCCTTTGGTGCAATTCTTTCCGGGAATGTAAGAGTAACCATCTGTGCATTAGGTGCGCAATCGGTCAATAACAATGTTGAACTGGCCTGAGCTTTTATCGGGTATCCCAATTTGAGAGATTTGAATATAGGATGCATAATGTGGCAAGCCATATCGCCAAGAGCGCCTGTTCCAAAATCCCACCAGCCTCTCCAGTTCCATGGAGTGTAGATGCTATTATAAGGACGCATCTTGGTCGGACCTATAAAAAGATCCCAGTTAAGAGTGTCAGGAACCCATTCACCTTTGGGAACATTTAATCCCTGCGGCCAAATCGGGCGATCAGTAAAAGCTTCAACTTTTCTTACTTCACCGATTTCACCGCTCTGTATCCATTCAATTGATTGGTTTACACCTTCATCCGAAGAACCCTGGTTACCCATCTGTGTTGCAACTTTGTATTTTGCTGCCAGTTTTGTTAATAGCCTTGATTCGTAGACAGTATGGGTTAATGGTTTCTGGCAATAAACATGCTTGCCCAGCTGGATAGCGTTTGATGCAACAACAGCGTGAGAATGGTCTGCAGTAGCAACAATAACTGCATCAATTGACTTGCTCATCTCATCAAACATCTTACGCCAATCCCAGTATGCTTTCGCATCTGGATTTGCGGCAAATACTTTTTTCGCATATCCCCAGTCAACATCGCAGAGAGCGACTATGTTTTCTGTAGGTTTAACGTTCTTCAGGTTTGAATTACCCATACCACCAATACCAACAACAGCAATATTCAGCTTGTCACTGGGAGCCGGAGTTTTGCGGCCAAGGCCACTGACAACAGAGCTTGGTAGTATAGTCAAACCTGCAGCAACAGCACCGGTAGTTCCAAGAAACGTCCGGCGTGTAATGTGTTTTGAATTTTCTTTCATTTCAGGTAAATTAAAATTTATAATTGATCGATAAAATTAATAATTTTAAATTAAGTCAGACACCCTGTCTGCAATATTTAAAAACATATAAATAATGCTACAATTCTCTTATCCATATATTTCTATATCCAACAGGATTTCCATGATCCTGTAATTCAATGCTTCCCGGACCATGTCTCCTGATAAAATATTCAGGAATTCCAATATATTCAGTCGGACCTCTCACGATTACATTATTCTGAATCAGAACACCATTTTGAAGAACAGTAACCCTTGGAGGAGTAGCATAAACGGTTGAGTCATTTCCGAAAGTCGGCGCAGTATAAATAATATCATATGTCTGCCATTCGCCTGGTTTCCTGCACACATTTACCAAAGGAGGATATTGTTTATAGATACTCCCTGCCTGACCATTACGATAAGTGCGATTATCGTAGCTATCAAGTACCTGTACCTCATAAAGTTCCTGTAAGAACACACCGCTATTACCCCTTCCCTGACTTTCCCCTGTCACTTCAGAGGGTGTTTTCCATTCAATATGTAACTGAAAATTTTGAAATTTACGCTTACTTTTTATGTATCCGGCTCCCCTGACACTTACTAAAGCCCCATCCTTTACAATCCACTTTGAAGGATTTCCCTGGATATCTGTCCATTGTGCATTCACATCAGTTCCGTTGAATAAAACGATAGCATCTGAAGATGCATCTGAATTTGTGACTCCCGGTTGAATTATTTTTACTTCAGGCTCCCATATCTCGGTCATCCCCGGGGTCATCTTCTCAGGCTCAGGAAACTTCAAAGGAGCAGGTTTAGTGGTTTGTGGTGTTTGTCCTATACCGTAAACACATGTTAACAACATTGAACTGATAATCAACAATTTTTTCATTTTTTTATTCTGATTAAATTAATTAATAGCTAGGCACAACCGAATAAGAATTTATTTATGCCGTTGTTTTACACAAATATAATGCGTGATTTTTGAAAAACCTAATGATATCTATCTCCTTATTAATAATATGATATTCATGCTTTTGAGAAAGGAATGTGATATTTGTCTCTAATTTAATAATTTAATAATTTAATAATTGGACCTAATTTGTTTGAAGATCAGATTTTTTAACTTAATTTTAACAATAGGGATAAAAACGGGGATAGAGAAAATGCATAAGGGACAGGTAACAATAAAGGATATTGCCAAAGAGCTTGGGATTTCTCCATCAACTGTATCAAAAGCTTTGAAAGGGCATCGTGATATCAGTAGTTCAACAAAACAGTCGGTGAGGGAGCTTGCTGAGAAATGGAATTATAAACCTGACCAGATTGCCTTAAGTCTGAAAAGCGGCTTGAGCAAAACAATTGGAGTTATTGTTCCTGAAATGGACCACTATTTCTTTTCAACTGTGATCGGTGGTATTGAAGATCTGGCATATGATTCAGGATATCATGTAATTTTTTGTCAGTCAAGTGAACTATATGCCAGGGAAGTAAAGGCTGTTGAGACACTCCTCTCCAACCGGGTTGATGGAATTCTAGTATCAGTTTCCAAGATGACAGATAACTTTGACCATTTCAGAAAAATACAGGATAATAATATACCCCTTGTTTTTTTTGACAGAATCTGTGAGGATATGGATACCGACAGGGTTATTGTTGATGATGAGACAGGGGCCTATGAAGCTGTTAAACATCTCATTGCAATAGGTTGTAAAAATATTGTACATCTTTCTGGTCCGCCAAACCTATTGATTGGAAAAAACCGGAAAGATGGGTATCTGAGGGCTCTGAGAGAACACAATATACCTTTAGATGAAAACAATGTTATAAGGTGCGACTCCAGAGAGGAGGCAGCTTTAGTTGTCCCCGGATTATTAAAAAGAGCAGATAAACCTGACGGGATTTTTGCTGTAAATGATCTTACAGCTGCTGCGGCTATGAGAATTATAATAGATATGGGATATAGTATTCCTGACGATATAGCGGTAGTAGGATTTACAAGCGGATTAATTTCCGATATTACAAATCCGACACTTACATCCGTTGCACAGCATGGGTACTTAATTGGCAAAGAAGCAGCCAGACTACTGATTGACCGACTCGAGAAGAAACATGACCTGCCGTCGCAGACAAAAATCATTAAAACTGAACTTGTCGTAAAAGGGTCTACATTACGGAATAAGGTTAAAGGCAAAAGGTGAAATGTGAAACCTGAATAATCTTTTATCGACAATTTTTCCGCTTCAAACTTCAACTTTAAATTCAGCAATAATTTATTTTCTTTTTTAATAGCCATTTTCTGCCTTTAAAATAAATATTTTTTATTCTTTCAGAAAACGTTTGAAACAAAATCAATCGATCATTTTTGTCTGGATTTTATTCAGGTTTATTAGTCACTATCACCATGTTATGTTAATAATTTTATTTAAAAATTTTACAATTAATTTCATTTTAATATTTTTTTAATACGAATTTAATATTTACATTTGCCCATCAGCAATCATACAGAAATTATAATTGCCTGATATATTGATAACATGGGGATCTAAACTTAGTTTTTTTTGACGTTGACATACTTAATTCTTTATGTACCTGCAACAAAATTATATACCTGAAAGGGTATTTTCTATCTATAATTTTAACTATAATAAACCTAAAAATCAGCTAACCTAAAAAAAATCAACTATGGCAACATTGCGAAATTTTGTTTTTTTATGGAGGAGAGGCATATTAACGCTTCTTCTTTTTGGCTTTGCGATCAGCTTCGCTTGCGCTCAGGGAAGAACTGTTAAAGGCAAAGTAACTTCTGCAACGGAAGGACCACTTCCCGGAGTTAACATTGTGCTCCAGGGATCTGTACAGGGAACCATGACCGATGCAGGTGGTAACTACAGCATAGCAGTTCCAGGTCCGGAAGCTGTGCTTGTCTTTTCATTTATCAGTTACACCACACAAACTGTAACTGTTGGAAATCAGTCTACAATAGACGTGGTGCTGGCTCCGGCGATGAGTTCTCTCAACGAAGTTGTTGTTACAGGTTATGGCACACAGAAGAAAAGAGAGGTTACCAGTTCCATTACAAGCGTAAAATCCGATGAGTTCAATAAAGGTAGTGTTAACAATCCGGTGGAGTTGATTCAGGGCAAGGTAGCCGGTTTATCGATCAGTAAACCGGGAAGCAACCCGAACGGAATGTATGATATACGCCTGAGGGGGTTGAGTACTATCGGTGCAAATCTGGGGCCGCTGGTGATAATTGACGGTGTAATCGGGGCAGATCTTAATAACGTTGATCCTAATGATATTGAATCAATAAACGTTTTAAAGGATGGTTCTGCAGCTGCCATTTACGGAACAAGAGGTTCGAGCGGTGTTATCCTTGTGCAGACAAAGAAGGGTAAAAAAGGCACTGCTGTAATCGACTATAATGTTTATGTTACTGCAGAAATGGTTGCCAAGAATACAAATGTTATGAATGCCGCAGAATGGAGAGCAATGTCAGCTGAAGTAGGATTGGGAACAGACTTTGGAGCAAACACCGACTGGTTCAAGCAAATTGAACAGACAGCTATATCTCAGGTCCATAATATTTCTATGTCAGGAGGTACTGATAAGACCAGTTACCGTGCCTCAATCAACTACCGTGACAATGAAGGTATCCTGATCACAACCGGGAATCAACAGCTCAATGGTAGAATCAATATTACACAGAAAGCATTAAATGATAAACTCACATTGGATTTAAATCTTGGTGCTACTGAAAATAACAAACAGCTCGGTCACGACGCTGCATTCCGTTATGCATCAATCTACAATCCAACTGCACCTGTAACCAGCACAGATCCTGCATATACGCAGTATGGCGGATATTTCCAGCAGGTACTTTTCGATTATTATAACCCAGTAGCTATCCTGAAATTAGATACTCAGAACCAGAAAGACAGACTTCTTAACATGTCGGTAAAAGGTACTTATGAGATCGTTAAAAACCTCAACATCGATGCTTTTTATTCATTCCAGACCTCCAATCAACACAGAAGTGAATATTGTAGTAAATATGATTACTGGGGTGGAATGAACAGGAATGGTTTAGCTACAGTGCAGGATGATAACCAAGAAAGTAAACTTTTTGAATCTACCCTGCATTATATTGGTGATGTAACTTCTGCAATAAACCTTAGTGTATTGGGTGGCTATTCTTACCAGGAATTTGTAAATGACGAATCATATCTTCAAGCTGGCAACTTCCTGACAGATGATTTTTCCTTCAATAACTTTGCTGCTGCTCTTGACTGGAAAAACGGAAAAGGCACAGTCACAAGTTTTAAAAACTCAAATAAACTTATTGCATTTTTTGGACGTGTTAATCTGAATATCAACAGTATGTGGTTTGTAACTGCCAGTGCCAGGTATGAAGGCTCATCACGATTTGGCTCAGCCAACAAATGGGGTATGTTTCCGGCCATCGGAGGAGGCGCTGATTTATCGAAACTGATAAATTTAGATTTTATTGACAACCTCAAGTTGCGTGTTAACTATGGGATAACGGGAAACCAGCCTTCAGATAGTTATTTGTCGTTGCAACGTCTGGGTCCTCAGGGCAATTTTTATTATAACGGTAATTTTGTTTTCGGTTATTCTCCTGTAAGTAATGCAAATACTGATCTCAAATGGGAAAAGAAAGGTGAATTTGATGCAGGATTTGATTTTTCACTCTTTAGCTCAAAATTGTCAGGTTCATTTGACTTTTATACAAGAATAACAAAAGATTTGTTATTCCAATATCAGGTGCCGGTGCCACCAAATCTCTATAACCAGGCATGGTTGAATCTTGGTAAGATAAAAAGTAGCGGTTTGGAGTTATCACTTAATTATAATGTCGTCAAGAAAGGAGACTTCAATTACAGCATATCACTTACGCCTTCTTACATTCTTGAGAACACACTTGTTTCACTGTCCGGTACTTATAATGGCGCTGAGCTGAATTATGGAAGACAGGAACTGGGTGATATGGGCTCACCCGGACAGAACGGAACTCCCATAGCAGTGGTACAGGAAGGCAAGCCGCTCGGACAAATTCTAGCATATGTGTATCAGGGAATTGATGCATCCGGTAAGTTTATCTTTAAAGACACAAACGGTGATAACACAATCAGCGCTGCTGACCGGGTGGTAGTAGGTAACGGTTTACCCAAGTTTCTGATGGGATTTGGCAATACGCTTACTTATAAAAACTGGGACCTGAATGTTTTCTTCCGTGGTGTATTCGGACACGACCTTGTCAATTCTTTCCGTGCATTTTATGAAGTACCGGCTTATATCACATCATACAACCTGCCCAAGACAACAGCAAATATGCGTAACGCTGACGGAACACTACTGGCCGTTACTTCAGGTACCTTATCAAGCAAGTATGTTGAAAAAGGAGATTTTGTTTCTCTCGATAACATGGCTTTAGGCTATAACTTCGTTTTGCCAAAAACTTCTGCATTCAGCAAAATAAGGGTGTATGTTGCCGGTAACAACTTGTTCTATATTACCAAATATTCCGGTGTGGATCCAAACCCGAGATATGTAGATAGTGATCCTACATTGGGAACTTATAATAGTCCGCTCGTAACTGGTATCGACAGAAGAGACACATGGTTCAGGTCCAGATCGGTAACTTTTGGTGCAAACTTTGTTTTTTAACCCTGAAAATGAATAAGATATGAAATCAAAAGAAAGAAATAAAATGAAAAAATCACTATATCTGATCAGAGTCATAATGATTCTGTTGGGAGTGGCTGCTTTCAGCCAGGCTTGTACCAAACTCGATGAAACGCTATACAGCCAGGTATTACCAACCAATTTCTTCAAAAATGATAATGAGTTTGTGGCTGCACTCGGTTCTGCCTATACTCAATTGGGAGGATATGCTACGGGTGATATTAACGAAGTTCAGGAGATGACCACTGATGAAGTAGTTGTTCCTACCAGGGGATCTGATTGGGATGACGGTGGTACCCAGAGAAGACTTCATTTACATTCATGGGGGTATGATGACGCTTTTATGAATAATCCATGGGATTTCTGTTATTCCGGCGTTAGTACAGCAAACAGGCTTATATACCAGTTCAATACTCTGTCGGATGCGGCACACAAAGATATTTCCGATGGATATGTTAGAGAACTTGTTACACTGCGTAGTTTCTTTTACTGGCAGCTGATTGATTTGTACGGAAACGTACCTTATGACAACGACTTTGCAAATGCCCAGGCAGCACCACCTCAGGTTGCAAGAGCAACTGTGTTTGCGAATGTTGTTAGCGATCTGAAAACAAATGCTTCACTGCTTACGAAAAATGTAGACGGGACAACCTATGGGCGTATGAACTATTGGGGAGGACAATTCCTGTTGGCAAAGTTATACCTGAATTCCCAGGTTTATACAGGAACTGCACATTGGGACGAAGCGATTGCTGCCTGTGATGAGATTATCAACTCAGGTAAATATAATCTGGAATCCAATTATTTTGCCAACTTCAATGTGAACAATTCCAGTTCCAGTGAGTTTATTTTCGCTATACCCTACGACAAGATTTTCTTCACTGGATTCAATATGAATATGGCAACTTTGCACTATGGCAGTCAGTTTACATATAACCTTACAGGCCAGCCCTGGAATGGTTACTGTACACTGGAGAAGTTCTATAACTCATATACTGCTGCGGATTTACGAAGAGGTGATGTAGGTACTGTGACAACTCCCGCTACAAAACGAGGCAATTTCCTTGCTGGCTTTCAATTCAAGAACGGAGGCGGATTAGTAACTGATGATGGCGCTGATGGCACAGATCCAGATGGGAAGCCTCTTAATTTTGGAAATATGGGTGACCTTATCAATGGAGTACCCGTTCCGCAGATCAATGAACTGGGTCCTGCGGCATGGCGCCAGTCAGGTGTAAGAATAGGTAAATGGGAATTTGAGATAGGTGGTACACAAGATATGAGTAATGATTATTCAGTATTCCGTTATGCCGATGTGTTGTTGATGAAAGCAGAAGCTCTATGGCGTAAGAGCCATAGCAGTACCGATGCAGCGGCACTGGCACTGGTTAACCAGATCAGGGAGCGGGCCGGGTTGACCGATCTGACTAGTTTGGATGGTGCACTAAGTTTTGATCTGGCAGGCGGAAGTGTTGCCGGCGGAGAATTATTCAATGAAAGGGGACGTGAGATGTTCGCTGAACATTCCAGGCGTCAGGATCTGATCCGGTTTGGATTATGGGCCCAGGTTAATAAATGGGTTCTTCCACATCACAATACTACCGATGTTGTAAATGCAAAAACGGATGCTTATCTTACTCTGTATCCAATTCCAAAACCAAAAATGGCCGCTAACTCCAATCTTGTTCAGAACCCGGGTTACTAGCAATAATATTTGAATAAATTATTTTTAGAGAGCAGGCAATTATTATATTTGCCTGCTCTCTTTGTTTATAGGTTATTTTTCAAAATCATGATACTACTTTTTTTATAAATAAATGATCTCTAATAATTTATTCAATTACCCCCTTCCTAACCTTCTCCAAAGGGGGAAGGAGCAAAACAAATCATCCCGCTTTGCGGGACAGGAAAGGGGGTCAAATGAAAGCAAATTGTTTAGAGGTATTCTAAATAATATGGATTATTTAAAAATCAGAGTTTCATTCACCTGGGTAATTGTGATGATATCCTTGATGATGTTTTCCTGCAAAACCAGACATTCTGGTTCGGATAATGCCCCATTGTTTTCGCTTCTTGACAAAAAGCAAACTCATATTGGTTTTGTAAACCAGGTGGATTATACCGAGGAATACAATACCTATACATACAGAAATTTTTATAATGGTGCAGGTGTGGGCATTGGTGACTTTAACAATGACGGATTGCCCGATATCTATTTTTGCGGTAACCTTGTCGGGAACAAACTTTATATCAACAAAGGCAATTTTGTCTTTGAGGATGTAACAGAAAAAGCCGGTGTGGCTTGCACAGGTTCATGGTCAACAGGCGTAAGTATTGCTGATATTAACGGAGATGGCTGGCTGGATATATACGTATGTAAATCAGGTAATCCCGACAGCAAAAACCGTCATAATGAATTGTTTATAAATAACGGAGATCTGACCTTCACGGAAAAAGCCGCTGAATATGGCCTTGACGTAGTCGGATTATCAAACCATGCAGCTTTTTTTGACTATGATCACGATGGGGACCTTGATTGTTACCTGCTGAACAATTCCTTTCAATCGGTGACTGATTTCGATATGAAACCCGGGCAACGGGAAATACGTGATTCACTTGGAGGAAATAAATTGTACAGGAATGATAACGGCCATTTTGTGGATGTGAGCAAAGAGGCTGGTATCTATGGAAGTAAAATTGGCTTCGGGCTGGGTGTAAGCGTCGGAGATGTGAATCGCGATGGCTGGCCGGATATCTATATCTCAAACGATTTTTTCGAACGCGACTATCTTTATATCAACAACAAAAACGGCACGTTTACAGAATCCCTTGAAGATCAGATGCGAGAGATCAGTCTGGGTGCCATGGGAGCTGATATGGCAGATATCAACAACGACGCTTACCCTGAGATTTTTGTGACTGAAATGACTCCTGAAGGAAATGCAAGGCAGAAAACAAAAACATTGTTTGAAAGCTGGGATAGTTATCAAAAGAAACTAACCAACGGGTACTATCGTCAATTCGCCCGCAATACCCTTCAGCTGAATAACCAAAACGGCTCTTTCAGTGAAATAGGCAGGTTAAGCGGTGTCAGTACAACAGATTGGAGCTGGGGTGCCCTTATAATGGACCTTGACAACGACGGTTGGAAAGATATTTTTGTGGCCAACGGCATTTATAAGGATCTGCTTGACCGTGACTACCTGGATATCTATTCAGATCCTTCAGTAATGCGGTCTATGATAAAAACGGAGGAAAAAGCTATTTTGAAACTGATCGATATGATTCCTTCCGTGAAAGTTTCAAATTATGCATTTCATAACAACAAGGATCTCACCTTTACCAATTTATCAGAATCCTGGGGGCTTAATACACCTTCCTTTTCAAATGGTGCTGCCTATGCAGATCTTGATAACGACGGAGATCTCGATCTGGTGGTAAACAATGTGAATATGCCGCCCTTCATCTACAGGAATGAAACGAACAAAAAGCCGGGATCCAATTTTCTCATGTTGACTTTGAAGGGTTCAGGAAAAAATACCGAAGCCATCGGAGCTGAAGTAACACTATACTATGACGGAAAATTAAATTACCAGGAACTAATGCCCATGCGTGGCTTTGAATCCACCGTTGACAACCGGCTTCATTTTGGACTTGGGGCTGCACCGATAATTGATTCCATGGTGGTCGACTGGCCCGATGGGAAATGCACCGTTTTACATGGTGTGGCTGTGAATCAATTTTTGAAACTCGATCAGAAAGATGCTGTTAACAGAAGTCTGAATACCCAGGAAAAGAAGGTTACTCCTGTTTTTCAGAAAGTGGAAAAGATCGCAGGACTGGATTTTAAACATAAAGAGAGTGATTTTAATGAATTTGACCGCGACAGGCTGCTGTTTCAGATGCAATCCAATGAAGGCCCTCATATGGCAGTCGGCGATGTAAACGGAGATGGTCTTGATGATATTTATATTTGTGGTGCAAAAGATTCTCCCGGAGCTTTGTATGTACAGGACAGAAATGGTCATTTCATAAAAACAAATGAAGAATTGTTTGAAGCTGACAAGATATGTGAAGATACCGACTGTGCTTTTTTTGATGCGGACGGTGATGGCGACCTGGACTTATATGTGGCAAGCGGAGGTAATCAATTTCCATCCAGTTCATCCGCACTTGCAGATCGTTTGTATATAAACGATGGCAAAGGACATTTCACCAAATCTGATCAAATTTTGCCTGCCGGTAAATATGAAAGTACTTCATGCGTGAGACCTGCTGATTTTGACAAGGATGGCGATATTGACCTGTTTGTAGGTATCCGTTTGCGTCCGTTTGAATATGGCTTACCGGCAAATGGTTACCTGTTGCAAAATGACGGGCACGGCAATTTTAAAGATGTAACCGCGAAGATTGCGCCCGGATTGTTAAACATAGGCATGATTACAGATATGACATGGGCTGATGTAAATAATGATGGTGATCTGGATATGGTGATTGTGGGTGACTGGATGCCGATAAAAATATTTATTAATGAAAATGGGATCTTTAAAGACGAATCTGAAAGGTATGGCTTATCCAATACAGAAGGATGGTGGCATTCGATTGTTGCAAAAGATCTGAATGGGGACGGAAGGGTGGATTTTATCCTGGGCAACCATGGATTGAATTCGCGTTTTAAGGCATCAGTGAGTAAACCTGTGACAATGTATGTTAATGATTTTGATCTCAATGGCAGTATCGAACAGATTATCTGTACTTATAATGGAGATAAATCATATCCCCTGGCAATGAAGGACGATCTTGTAAAGCAGATTCCTTCGCTGGCCGCCAGGTTTAAGAAGTTCGATGATTATAAGGATGCGACCATTGAGGATATTTTTTCACCTGAAGTGTTACAGCGTTCCCTTAAGTTAACTGCGCGATATTTGGAGAGTTGTATGATGATTAACACAGGTCAGGGCTCCTTTCGCCTTACTCCTCTTCCCATTGAAGCTCAGTTCTCTCCGATCTATGCAATTTGTGCTGATGATTTTGATCATGATGGAATATGTGATATCTTAATCGGAGGAAACCAGTACAGAGCCAAACCTGAGACAGGTATCAATGATGCGAGCTATGGTCTTTTTCTGAAAGGGAATAAAGATGGAACATGGAAATCTGTTTCTTCTGTGAAATCTGGTATATTTACAAAAGGAGAAATACGTGATCTGAAGAATCTTAATATTAATGGAAACCGATACATTGTAGTTGCAAGAAATAATGATAATTTACAGTTTTATAAATATTGACAAATAACTATGAAGACAAGAACAAATTGGCTATTGATACTCCTGATTTCGGGATTTATTATTTCAGGATGTTCACCAAGAGCAAAATATGAGCGCAGGTTAAAGCATGAACTGGCAAGCGGGGTAAGATATGATTCATTATTTCTTGGATTGTACTTTGGGATGCCTGAAAAGGATTTCTATGTGCATTGTTGGAATCTTAACCATAAAGGATTACTAAAACAAGGTGAGAGCAATACAACTGCAGAATATCAATTGAAAGACGAATTAAAACATCCGGCTGTAATGGATTTTTATCCGAAATTTAATCAGGGTAAAATTTCTGAGATGCCCGTATCGTTTAAATATAAAGGATGGGCCCCATGGAATAAAGCATTATCTTCCGATAATCTTCAGATTGAGGTGCAGAAATGGTACGAGAAAGTCTATGGCGGGGGCTTTATAAAAGTTAAGCATCCTTTACATGGTATAGCTTATGTAAAGATAGACGGGAACCGGCGCATCTCAATATTTAAAGAAAACGACTTGCGTGTTTGGGCTGTATTTACTGATATGTCTGTAAAAAAAGGATGGAACGATTCAGTTTCTAAGCCTGAGAATATTACGTCTGATACCACAAGTAGTTTAAAGA
Organism: Bacteroidales bacterium; assembly: GCA_003141715.1. Classification (GTDB taxonomy): domain Bacteria; phylum Bacteroidota; class Bacteroidia; order Bacteroidales; family VadinHA17; genus LD21. Next base: position 23,951 of record PLNF01000137.1, read on the forward strand.
AATAGGATGCTATTAAAAGCGCGACTTAATCTACCTCCTAAATCCCCATTCAGGGGGAGCTTCACACAAAAAAAGACCCCAGTTTGGATGGGTTGGGGGTTGTATTTGCTGATGCCATTATTCATAATTGCCTGTGCTAAACAGTCAGGTAATCATCTGTTTACACTTATGCCTGTATCGGTCACCCATGCTGATTTTGTAAACAAATTAGATTATGACACTCAGCTTAAAAAGAAGTTCAACGTTTACACATTCCGTAATTTTTACAATGGCGGAGGTGTGGCTCTGGGTGATGTTAATAATGACGGCCTTTTGGATATCTTCATGACCTCAAATATGGGTACTAATAAGCTGTATCTGAATAAGGGAAATTTTGAGTTTGAAGATATTTCTGAAAAGGCAGGTATTGAAGGTAAAGGATGGTCAACAGGTGTCAGTTTTGCTGATGTTAACGGAGATGGGTTGATTGACATTTATGTGTGTAAGTCTGGGAATGAAGCAGGTATTAGGAACCATAATGAATTGTATATCAATAATGGAGATCTGACATTCACAGAAAAAGCAAAAGAATATGGTATAGATGAGTCATCCGGAAATTCCACCGAAGGAGTGTTTTTTGATTACGACAAAGATGGTGATCTGGACTTGTTTTTATTAAAAAATTTTCCTATTGCTATCGGCAGTTTTAATCTGAAGGATAATAAGCGTTTAGTCCGCGATTCTATCGGCGGAGATAAACTTTTCAGAAACGATGGGAATAAATTTACGGATGTCAGCGCTTCAGCCGGCATATATGGAAGCTCAATTGGATTTGGAATGGGTGTTTCGGTCGGGGATATAAATCAGGATGGCTGGATGGATATCTATGTGTCAAATGATTTTTTTGAACGTGATTATATGTACATCAATAATCATGATGGAACATTTAAGGAAACATTGGTTGATATGATTAAATCTACTCCTATATCATCCATGGGAAGTGATATGGCAGATCTTAATAATGATCATTATCCGGAAATATTTGCCACCGATATGCTTCCCGAACATAATGACCGCCTAAAAACAAAAACGACATTTGAAGATTGGGCCAATTATAAATCAAATGTTGACAATGGGTACTTTCACCAGTTTACACGTAATATGCTGCAGTTAAACAACGCCGATGGCACCTTCAGTGAAATCGGGAGGTTTGCAGGGGTTTCGGCTACTGACTGGTCATGGGGTGGTTTGATAATGGATCTTGATAATGATGGGTTGAAAGATATATTTGTTGCAAATGGTATTTATAAGGATCTAACTGATCAGGATTATATTCAATATTTTTCAAATCGCGATGTAGTTATGTCAATCGTAGTAGGTAAAAATGTTGATTATAAAACCCTCATCGATGCAATTCCATCGGTTAAAATCCCCAGTTATGCTTTTAAAAATATGGGTAACTACCGGTTTCAGAATGTGGCGGCTTCCTGGGGTCTTGGCGACCCTGGTTTTTCAAATGGCGCGGCCTATGGTGATCTTGATAACGATGGAGATCTCGACCTGGTTGTAAACAATGTAAATTTGCCTATGTCAATTTACCGTAATGAAACCAATCATCTGTTGCCTGACAATCATTTTCTGAAAGTCATTTTAAAGGGAGAAGGCAAAAATACTGAAGCCATAGGTGCAAAAGTGACTGCAAAGAATAAAGGGAAGTTCGTATATCTGGAACAAATGCCGATGCGTGGATATTTGTCAACTGTCGATCCTCGCCCTAATCTTGGCTTGGGTCCGTTAACTATGGTAGATTCCCTCATTGTTGAATGGCCGGATGACCGGGTCACAATTCTGACAAATGTAAAAACAAATCAGATTCTGACTTTGTACCAGAAAGATGCCCTGAAAATGTCATATCATGTGGTAGGTCCTGTAAGCTCAATAAACACATACTTTAAAGATATAAGCAGTGAAAACAGGATAAATTTTGTACATAAAGAGAATGACTTTAACGATTTTGAGAGAGAACCTTTGCTATTTCAGATGATGTCGACTGAAGGTCCCCGCATGTGCAAAGGTGATGTAAACGGAGACGGACTCGAGGACATATATATATGTGGTGCAAAAGGACAACCCGGGGCGTTGATGATACAACAAAAGGACGGTACTTTTCTTTCAGTTGATAAACCATTATTTGAAGAAGATAAGATATCGGAGGATGTTGATTGCGCAATGTTTGATGCAAATGGCGATGGATATCCGGATCTTTATGTTGCCAGCGGTGGAAATGAATTTCCGGAGAGTTCATCCGCCCTGGCAGATCGTTTGTATATAAACGATGGTAAAGGAAACTTTACCAAATCGGCCCAGGTACTACCTGCAGGTAAATATGAGAGCACTTCATGCGTACGCCCTGCAGACTTTAATAAAGACGGGGCGATGGATTTATTTGTAGGTATACGCCTCAAACCATTTGAATACGGAGTGCCATGCAATGGATATTTGCTCAGAAACGACGGCAAGGGAAATTTTACCGATGTAACTTCACAGATTGCCCCGGAATTGAAGAACATAGGTATGATCCGCGACATGTTGTGGGCAGACGTGGATGGGGACGGAGATCTGGATATGATTATTGCAGGAGACTGGATGCCTTTAAAAGTGTTCATTAATGACAATGGCAGGTTTAAAGAAAAAAAGGATGCATTCGGCTCTGATAAAACAGCAGGTTGGTGGAATTGTCTGGCAGCCGGCGATTTCAACGGCGACGGGAAGATCGATTTTATAGCCGGAAATCATGGTTTGAACTCTAGGTTTAAGGCAACACCGGAAAAACCTGTTAGCATGTATGTGAACGATTTTGATCTGAACGGAACAGTAGAACAGATAATCTGTACTTATGATGGTGATAAATCATATCCTCTTGCCTTAAAGCATGATCTGACGAGACAAATTCCGGAGTTGTTAAAAAAGTACCCGAAATATGATATGTATAAAGATCAGCAGATTACGGACATATTTACACCGGAACAGTTAAAGAATTCTATCCGTTTAGATGCAGATCTCCTTGAAACCTCACTGTTCCTAAATGATGGCACCGGGCATTTCACAAGGAAACCTCTACCTGTTGAGGTACAGTTTTCGCCGATATACGCGGCAGCAGTCGGAAATTATAACCATGACGGAAATCTTGATATACTGCTTGGTGGCAATCTTTACAATGTAAAACCCGAAGTAGGACGCTATGATGCCAGTTATGGAACATTATTACTGGGTGACGGACATGGAAATTTCAGATATGTACCGGCAAAGATATCCGGATTTCATCTTGACGGAGAGATCCGGGATATTAAAGAAGTAACAACATCAAAAGGCAAAATTCTGGTGGTCGCCCGTAGTAATGATCCTTTACAAGTTTTTAAAGAAATAGGCCGGTGAAATTTTCATATGAAAAAATCTGCTTTTATTCTTTTTGTATTATTAGTATTGCATTTCTCTTGTAAACCTGAGAAGGAAAAAGGAGACCGGTTATTTACACTTTTATCCCCCTCCTCCACTCACGTAGATTTTAAAAACCGGCTCACTGAAACAGAGCAATCAAATATCATAGAATATCTTTATTTCAATAACGGTGGAGGGGTTGCCGCAGGAGACATAAATAACGATGGCCTGGTAGATTTATATTTCACCTCAAACCAGGGACCTAATAAATTATACCTTAATAAAGGTAACTTTAAATTTGAGGACATCACAGATGCTGCAGGTGTCGCCGGAACGGGGGATTGGAAGACCGGAGTTACAATGGCAGATGTGAATGGTGACGGGTTACTGGATATTTATGTTTGCCAGGTAGGAAAATACAAGAGTTTTCATGGGAAAAACCAACTCTTCATTAATCAGGGTAACCTGACATTTAAAGATGAAGCACATGATTATGGGCTTGATTTTCAGGGTTTTTCCACACAAGCCGCCTTCTTTGATTACGATATGGACGGAGATCTTGATATGTACCTTCTCAACCACTCAGTGCATACATCACGTAGTTATGGAGATGTTTCTCTTCGATTCGATCGTGATTCTCTCGCTGGCGGCAGATTATTCAGAAATGATGTCGTAAATGGGAGACATGTGTTTCACGATGTCTCAAGGGAGGCGGGTATTTACAGCAGTCAGATTGGTTACGGTCTCGGAGTAAATATTTGCGACATTAACAATGATGGTCTTCCCGATATTTATGTATCAAATGATTTCCATGAAAATGACTATCTCTATATCAACAATGGTAATGGCACTTTTACAGAACGACTCACAGATTTTATTGCACATACCAGCAGATCGTCAATGGGTAATGATGTCGGAGATATTAATAACGACGGACTCCTTGATATAATGGTACTGGATATGCTGCCGGATGATGAAAAAATAAGGAAACAATCCGGTGGCGAGGACGACTATGAGCTTTCTGAATTGAAATTGAAAGATGGTTATAATCACCAGTTTGTTCGAAATACCCTGCAACTCAATCTCGGTGGAGGAATGTTTAGTGAAATTGGCCAACTGTCAGGGGTTGCAGCTACCGACTGGAGCTGGTCCCCTTTGTTTTGTGATGTGGACAATGATGGCTGGAAAGACCTTTTTATTACAAACGGTATTTACCGAAGGGCAAATGATCTTGATTATGTAAAATTTCTGACAGGCGGGAACAGAGTTTATCCTTCACGCGATCTTACCAGTTACACTGATAAGGAGCTGTATGAGAAGATGCCGGTCTATCCAAATATTAACTACATTTTTAAAAATAATGGTGATCTCACATTTACGAATATGGCCAGGGCATGGGGTTTTGATACCCGGTCCTATTCCAATGGAGCCACTTATGCTGATCTCGATAATGATGGCGATCTTGATCTTATTGTCAACAATATCAATGCTCCGGCATTTATATATAGGAACAATGCTGAAACACAACTGAAAAACCACTTTTTATCTGTTGTATTAAAAGGAAAAGGAATGAACACACGCGGCATAGGAGCTCGTGTCACTGTATATAGCGGTGGTCAGGAACAGATTGCCGAGCAATTTCCGACAAGAGGATTTTTATCTGCCACTTCTGATGTTTTACATTTTGGATTGGGAAAGACAAAACTGATCGATTCAATTCTTGTACGCTGGCCCAACCTCTCGGAGCAAATAATAAAAGATGTTCCGGTTGACCAGATTATCACTTTCGATATAAGCAATGCATCTCTGCCGATGAGAAAAAGCAGCCAGGATAATGAAAAAATGAAATTGTTCTCCCCTACCCTTATTCCTGGTCTGGAGTTCAGGCATAAAGAAGACGATTGGGTTGATTTCTACCGCGAACAATTGATTCCGCACAGTCTTTCTGCAGAAGGACCGGCTATTGCAGTCGGGGATGTAAATGGCGACGGATTGGACGATCTGTTCATTGGCGGAGCTAAAGGGCAGCCGGCTAAGATATTTGTTCAACAAAAAAACGGATCTTTCAAATCTTTGGATATTCCGTTGCTGGACAGGGAGCGGTTTGCAGATGATGTTGATGCCGTTTTTTTTGATGCTGACGGGGACGGAGATAAAGACCTGTATATTGTGCGGGGCGGCAATGAGTTAGGCATAGGGGATCCTTTACTGACTGACTTGCTGCTTATAAATGACGGAAAAGGAGGATTTACCAAAGGTGAATTACCATTTATGTCGCACAATGGATCGTGTGTCCGGCCATGCGACTTTGATGGTGATGGCGACATCGACTTGTTTGTGGGTTCAAGGTCTGTACCTGGTGCCTATGGGTTGTCACCTGATCAGTTTCTGCTTGAAAACGATGGACATGGCCATTTTAAGCTTGTGACAGATGACAGGATAGAAGCGTTTAAGAATATTGGTATGGTGACAGATGCAGCCTGGATGGATTGGGACAAAGACGGGCACCCCGATCTGGTATTAGTTGGGGAATGGATGAAGGTATGTATATTCAGGAATGATAAAGGATATTTTAAAGATGTAACAAGTGCCGCCGGTCTGGATGAAACATCCGGATGGTGGAATTGCATACGTGTTGCTGATGTCGACGGTGATGGAAATATGGACTTGATCGGGGGAAATTTAGGACTTAATTCTATTCTGAAAGCGGCCGCAAAGGAGCCTGTCGAAATGTATCTGAATGATTTTGATAACAATGGATCTATCGATCAGGTGATCTGTTCCTATCAGGACGGAATAAGCTACCCGGTGGCTTCACTCGATGAACTAGCCAGCCAGATTTCAGGTTTATATAAAAAGTATCCCAATTATTCTGATTTCGGAGGCCAGACTGTAGAGGATATCTTTGGCAAGAAGATGATCGAACAATCCACTGTTAAACAAGCAGTACTTTTTGAAAGTTGCTTATTTCTGAATAATGGTGATGGAACTTTTAAAATTTCTAAGCTTCCCGTTGAAGCACAGTTTTCCCCGGTTCGTGATATTATAGTGCGGGATATCGACAAAGATGGAAGACAGGACCTGGTCCTTGCAGGTAACGATTATGCTGTAAGACCATCCTATGGCCGATACGACGCCAGCTATGGCTGGTGCTTATTGGGCGAGAAAGACAATAAATTCAATGCGCTAATGCCTGTAAAAAGTGGTTTAAAGATTATTGGCGACGCAAGGAAGATTGTTCCTATCGATATAGCTGGAAATCATTATATTGTTGCTGCGGTAAATAACGGAGACCTGCAGGTTTTCCAATTATTAAAGTAACTTTAGTTCGATATAAGATTATCTTTATAATGGAATCCTTGCTAAATTTAGTATTTTTATTGAGGAGAAGTATATTATCTCTTTTCCTAATTTTCTCCGTTATCAGCTTGATCTTCGCTCAGCAAAATCCGGTTACAGCCAATATTACTTATGAAGCTGAGAGACCACTCTCGGTCGATAGCATTGTGAACGTCGGGTATGGCACACAGAAAAAAAATGAGGTTACCAGTTCCATTGCTGCTGTCAATTCTGATGAGTTCAACAAGGGTTATATTAATAATCCTATACAATTGATCCAGGGTGAAGTTGCCGGTTTATCTGTCAGTAAGCCGGGAGGTGATCCGAATGGTTCGTTTTACTTGCGTCTGAGGGGTTTGAACACGATTAATGCTAATACCCAGCCTCTTGTAGTTATTGATGGCATGATTGACGCATCTCTCGACAATGTGGATCCAAACGATATTGAATCCATAACCGTTTTAAAGGATGGTTCTGCTGCAGCTATATACGGAATAAGGGGTTCGGGTGGAGTGATTCTTATAACAACAAAAAAGGGTAAAAAAGGAACAGCCGTCATCGACTACAATGTCTATACAACAGCTGAAATGGTTGCCAGAAATAATCCTGCGATGACTACAAAAGAATGGAGGGCATTGTCTGCAGAAACAGGTTATGGAACAGATTTTGGAACAAGTACTGACTGGTTTAAGCAAATAGAACAGACAGCCGTGTCGCAGGTACACAATATTTCAATGTCAGGTGGAACTGACAAAACAAGTTACCGGGCTTCAGTCAATTACCGTCAGGGTGAAGGGGTTGAAATTAATACCGGATACAATCAGCTTAACGGGAGGATTAATCTAACTCAAAAGGCACTGAACGACAAGTTTACACTGGATCTGAACCTCGGGGCTACAGAAAGGGAATCGCAACTAGGTTTTCCTGAGGCATTCAAATATGCTTCCATTTACAATCCTACGGCTCCTGTAAAGAGCAGCGATCCGGTATATTCAAAATATGACAGCTATTTTCAACAGGTTTTATTCGATTATTTTAACCCTGTTTCTATCATTGAATTAAATAAGAATGAAGGGAAAAGCAGAATAATGAACCTGTCAGTAAAGGGTACATATGAAATTCTGCATGGGTTATCTATCGACGCTTTATATTCCACTGAGAATAACGCAGTGTTGGGGGGACAATATTATGATTCTCACGATTACTGGGAAGGAATGAACAGGAATGGTTTAGCATCACGACAGGAGGATAATTCTTTGGGCCGGCTTTTTGAATTAACGATACATTATATTACGGATATAACCTCAACTCTTAATCTTAACCTTGTGGGTGGCTACTCTTATCAGGATTTTACCAATGAAGGCTTCTACGCACAGGGAGGTAACTTTCTTACAGACGCTTTTTCTTTCGATAATCTAAGTGCTGCACTGGACTTTAAAAATGGAAAAGGGACAGTTACAAGTTATAAAAACTCAAATAAACTAATTGGGTTCAACGTTCAGTAAGATCAGGCTATATCTTGCAGGCAACAATTTATTCTATATTACAAGATATAAAGGCTCAGATCCAAATCCAAGATACGTCGATAGTGAGATAGATATGGGAACATATAATAATCCTCTTCCTGGCATCGACAGATTGAATTCCTGACCCCGGACAAGGTCTTTTACTTTTGGTGCAAACTTTGTTTTTTGATCTTTTTAACCGCCGCCCACCGGGCTATTTCTTAACTCTCGGGCCTCTTTGCGAACTTTGCGGTTAGATGGCTTTCGAATTTGATTGTAAGAAATCAATTAATTTATTTACATCAGGGCTGATTCCGGTCTTTACATACGATCCTGAAACAGCATTCGCCACAAGCAAAGATTGAAACAGATTAAAATTCTGGAAAAGTGCATAACAAAAACCTGCGTTGAAATTATCTCCTCCCCCGGTCAGTATCTTTGGTTCCTTACAAAAAAAAGTATCACATTTTTCGTAAGCTACCCCATCATATGCAAGAGCATCCTTTGTCCGGTGAATGACAAGCACATCTGTATTAATTGCCCCAAACAACTCTTTAATAAATTCTTCATCCGAACTAAACTCCTGCCGATCCGATGCCCAGGCAATCAGACCCGCTTCATTCTGGTTCAGACTAATAATTACTTTGAAATAATTTCTGAATCTGCCTAAAAGTTCTATTGCAAATTGTATCTCTTTCTTTGACCGGCGTGAACAATCGGAAAAATCAGAGAAAAAAAATGGTTTTTCACCGGTTTGTACAATTGAAGGTAAAATCTCATCAAGAACTCCTTCCCATATCTGAGAGGAATTCTCAATTTCGCTCCAGTTTAGAAACGAAATCAATTGTTTCCCCGAGATCAGCTGTTCTATCCTTTCAATACCCAATATATTTTTGATCCCTTCCCATGTAAGATTATTATATGGTCCGGGATCAAACATTATTACTTTTGAGTTATTAAATTCGAGAGCTGTAGCTGAAATGGTATCCCCGATTGTATGAAGTGAACAGTTTGGAGACATTGACCGAAAAACAGGAAGAATCTCAGGTAGGCCAAAAGTTCCGACACATTCTACCCTGATACCAAGATTACCCAGCGCATTCCCGGTGATGACCATATTCCCACCTATCTTGAATAGTTTAGTTTGCAGTTCGACACCACAACTTTTGTTATCGAGATTTATCAGAAACTCTCCAAACTGGCTGCTGTCCGAAAAAAAATCTGCCATATCATTTTCTTTCTTCTCCCTGACTATATTGACAATATTGTCAATGCAAGCATCAAAACCCAGAAAAGCAGCATTGTCTGAAGTATTATTTTTACTCAGCTGAAATACAACTTCCCGGATAGCTTCAATGATTTTTTTATTCACAACCAATTGTTTAGATATACTTAGCGGCTTCCTTATCAAGCAGCAAAAAAGAATTTAAATGTGACTTTATGGCTGAAGCAGGAAAAGCAGGCGAAACTTCACTCTCAATCAACCGTTTGACGACTTCAGCTTTTCTGCCACCATTCAACTGCAAAATCACCGTTTTTGCTTCCATTATATATTTCAATCCGAGAGTAACCCCCTTTGTAAGGTTTACCTTACCTGAGAAGTATTTCTGGCCTACAATTTTGGTTGTTTCATCAAGATTAACGATATGCGAATAAAGATCGAAAGAGGTTCCAGGCTCGTTCAACCCAAGATGCCCGTTCATGCCTGCTCCAAGCAACATCATATCGATGGGGCCATATTTCTTTATAAAATTATCAGTCTTAATGCATTCCTTCTTCAGATCATAAGATTCGCCATCGAAAAAGCACAAATTTTCTTCAGAATAATCTATGTGATCAAAAAGATGTTTTTTCAGAAATGAAAAACAGTTTTCGCTTTTCATCAAACCAATATTTGCCCATTCATCGAGGCCGACAATTTTGCATTTTTTTAAACTGATTTTCCCATTTTTATTGAGTTCTATCAGATGCTTAAAAGTCCCAACTGATGTTTCCCCTGCAGGAAAACAAAGCAAAGCCTCAGGTTTAGCCGAAATTATACCGGCAATCTGTTCTGCAGTTTTAACTGATAATTCTGTATAGTCGTTAAAGATTATTTGTTTCATATTTTTAATTCCTTAAGAATAAATAGTGAGTTCTGATTAAGCAATTGAATCTCTCCTAATCTGAAGGTCAAATTTTCAATTCACCCCAGCCTTGCCTGTATTCCCTTTTTACAAACTGGTTGGCCTTTTCAAAATTTGTTATTCTCATATTTTCCCCATCCCATTTGTAATTAATATATCTGCCGGGAAAAGTATATCCTTCCATCTCGCCATAAACAGGATCTTTTCTGCTTATTTTTTCACGAATATTGAAACTCCTTAATAATAGGTTACCCATAAGTACAGTCTCACTCAAAGGGCCTGCATATCCTACGAAAGGTGAATCAACTTCAGCATTTCCATAGCCTGCTATGCATGCATCAATCCATTGCCACCAGTGTCCATCCATATCGCCGGTAATACGCGGGTATTTTTGCGGAATAGAAATTTCTTTATTTCTCGATAGTGGCAAAAGTATGGGATTACGTCCGCCCCAGCCGCATGCTGCCTTACCCTTTGTTCCGATGAACAATGTTCCTCCTTCATAATCATTCAGCCCCAACGGATAATCACAGAGTATTTCATTCATATTAACATCAGGGTCAATCTCATTTGGGCGTTCCGGGGTTATGCCTCCGTCCATCCAGTACAGATCCAGATCTTTACCATTTTTCAGTTTATATCTGAAACGGATTGAACTCGATACAGGCCCGCTGTCAGGATAAAGTCCTTCCGTAAAAATACCGTTATAGACTGTGCTTGCGCTACACGATACCTCTGTAGGATATCCAAGATTAAGCAATTTAAATGGGGGCCCGATAATGTGACATCCCATATCACCCAGGGCTCCGGTTCCAAACCGCCACCAGCCGCGCCAGTTAAACGGAACCAGATTATCAATATAATTGGTTTCCTCAGCAGTTCCAAGCCAGAGATCCCAGTTTAGTTCCTTCGGTACCTGAGGATGAGTATTTGGCCAGGGAATTCCCTGGGGCCATACAGGCCGGTCAGTCCAGCAAAAGACTTTTTCAATCTGACCCAGTACATCTGCCTCAATCCATTCCCTGAGTGTACGCATACCATCGCAGGATGCTCCCTGATCGCCCATCTGAGTAACTACCTTATATTTTTCTGAAGCCTGTGTAAGAATACGGGCCTCATATATATCGTGAGTCAATGGCTTCTGAAGATAGAGGTGTTTTTTCAGCTGCATTGCACTGAGTCCGACAATTGCATGGTTATGGTCAGGGATAGCCACTGAAACAGCATCAAAGTTTTTGCTCTCCTTATCGAACATTTCACGCCAGTCGTGATAGAATGAAGCTTTCGGAAATTGTTTGATCCTGGGCGCTGCCTGCCGGTCATCAACGTCGCAGAGAAAGGCTATTTCTGCATTTTTTTTAGGGGCAATTGCATAATGACGGATGTCATCGGCAGCTTCCCCACCGCATCCAACTGCTGCAATAAGCAGTTTGTCACTGGGATTGACATGCCCCAGGCCGCTTATTGTAAAATTCGGAAGAATAGTTAAAGCGGCTGCCCCTGAGGCAGCCGTCTTTACAAAATTCCTCCTGGAAATCCCATCGGATATCCTGGATTTGTTTTTCATTGTATTAATTTTAAATGGTTAAGTTTTCAATTAACCTCTCTCTATAATTATTTTGTAGCCTTTTTAAGAGGTTTAACAGCAACTTCCTTGAAGAATACAACATCTTTATCGCTGTGATTCTGAAGACCCATATATCCTTCAATCGGACGCGGACCACGATTAGGCTCAAAATCAAATTTTTTGGCAGGTACAGGGTCACCTTCCTTGTAATCGGTAACTTTTACTCCATTCAGATATACGATTGTTCTTGGACCATCGAGAGTTATTTCCATGGTATTCCATTGAGGTCCAGGCTTCCCTGTTTTTGCTAAAGGCTTTGTAAGTGAATATAACATTCCTGTGTAGTGATAATCATCTTCACCTGAAAGTTCAGGTTTATTGTCAATCTGAACCTCGTAACCAGTATTCACTGGCATCATATTATCTTCAGTTGGTACTGAGGGGATCCGGATAAAAACGCCGGAGTTACTGTTTTCATCACGCATTCTGAAGACAACGCGGATAACACAATTTCCAAATTTCTCGCCTGTCCAGTATAGTAACCCCATCCCTCCTTTTGACTTAATAAATCCATCTTCTACATAGTGAGAACCAGGTCCTGCCTGTTTCCAGCCAGTCAGATCTTTCCCATTGAACAATTGCCTCCATTGAGTTGTATCAGCAACACCGGCTGAAAGACTTTTTGTCATTAGAAATAACAAACATGCTATCAGACTAAACATCAAGAAGAATTTAGCTGAGATAGTTACGAAAGGCGTTCTTTGCCTGTCAATTAATTTTTGTTCCATAGTTTTTAAATTTAATTAATTAGTGATTTTTTTTCTTATCGTAGCGTTTTGAACAATTGGTTTTGCCCAGAAACTTAAACTCAGAATATATGCCAAAGGTATATACAAAATCATCATTCCTGCCTGCAATCCGATCAGATCTTTCAACTTGCCTATAAGTAACGAAAAGATTGCACCTCCCGCGATTGCAGTACATAATATCCCTGCAAACGAACCATGGAACCTTGAAACGCTGTTAAGAGCAAGTGAAAATATGATGCCGTACATTACCGAAAGGCAAAAACCCAGTGCAGGGAAACCAAACAAAGCAATTTTTGCATTTCCAAAAAGGGTAAATGTCAGTACGACAAACGAGGCAGATGTAAAAATGCGTAATACAATTTTACTGTCAATAATTTTTAATAATATTAATCCGAGAATACAACCTACAGTCATCATACCCCAGAACAAGCCAACCGTTGCAGCACCTTCTGTTTCAGGTTTAAAACCGTGATATGTACGTAAGAATTCCGAAATCCAGTTTGCAATTCCCTGTTCCGTTCCCACATAAGCAAATATCCCCAGAAAAAATAATATTACAGCCTTTTGTCCGAATAGTTCGACATGTGTTTCCCATGCTCCGACAATTTCATCCTCTTTTCTTATAACTTTTGGAAAACGAACTAAGAAAATAACTGCTATCATCAGGAAACTTATAAAAGCAAAAATCCAGTATATTGAAACCCATGGCAAATGACCCGGTGTAATCCATGCCATGAAATTTATAAAGAATCCCTGACCAATATGTTGATTCTTAAGATTTGATACAAGATATGAATATACGAAAGGGCTTAGGAAAGAGGCAATACCGAAGACCAGCTGAACAATGAGATTGTTAAATGCAAAGTGCTCCTCACCTCCGGTCACTCTGAGCAAAGGGAATAATGCAACCTGTAAGAGAGCCATTCCGCAGCCAATCAAAAACAACGAGCATAAGAATACAGGAAAAACGGGAAATAGAGAAAACAAAAGAGCGCCGCAAAACGCAAGAATCCAGGCAAAAACCAGGCTTTTCTTTTCATCATATTTCTGAACAATCATTCCTGAAGGAATTGACATTAAAGCATATGCAATAAAAAACGAAAAGGGAAGCAACCCTGTCATTGTGCCATTCAAAGAAAAGCTGTCGCTCACGTTGGGATTAATTGAACCCAGGATATTAGTCAGAAAAGATATAGCGAAGAATATGAAGAAAATAAGGATTACAAGATAGTAATTTCGCTTCATGAGTAGCTTTTAAGGTGTTTTTTAATTCTGTTCATGACATGAACCACAACCTATAAAAATAGAAATATTTTGCCAAGTTATGATTGAAATATTAATTATGTATTCAACAATTTCTATTTTAAATTCCTTTGAGTTACTTTGCGATGAACTTTGTCTTCCTTTGTGTTAAGGTATTCACAAAGGGTCACTGAGTACATAAATAAATCAGGGGAGATGGAAACAAAATATTTTTCTTTCAGTTCAGTTGAGAATAACAAACTGGTAAAAATAATTCAGATAGTGTTCGGTATTGTTTGCTTAGCTGTTGCAATCTTCTGGTTGATTTTTAATATCAGATCATTAAAAGCCGATGGAACACTCTGGATCACAATTATATTCCTTTCTGGATTTGGTCTTTACCAGGTTTGGACCGGATTGGGCAAGGCAACCAGATTCATTGAGATAAGCTCTGACAAAATACGACTTAAAAAAACTGTTATACTTCCAGCGGTTGAGATAACTCTGGGCGAGATTCAAAAGATCGAAATATTTCCTTTTAATCTTATCTTCTTTCTAAAAACAAAAAAAAGAATAATTCTCAGGTTCGGCACTACCTATCATGAAACCAATGAAAAAGTAAAGCATGAAATTCTCAGTTTTGCTGAATTAAATTCAATCAATATTGAAATCGTAGAGGAAAAGTTATAAAAAATTTAATTTCCACAAACACATCCTAAATCGTAGAGACAGGTCTGAGACCTGTCTCTACAAAAAATTTCCTGCCTCCATCGTGGGTTTGGTAGTTACAAGTTCATTAATCTTTCCCAAGCGGCAGAATTTACAGGTATACCGTTCTTAAGGTTAGCTTTTCTAGTCTGAAGTACATTCTCTCCAGGATACCGGATTTTAGAGGAGGGATTCTCCGGATTTGATTTATGCAGATCTTCAATTATCTGATTTATTGAATTGTCAATAGCTGGAAAGTTATATAGTGTTTTGATGTTGATTGCTATAAAGACCTGTGATACACTATATTCTGAACTACAGCTATGGATTTGATGAGTCGAGAGCCCGCCTGAAAGAATTGTTGCCAAAATATCGAGCAACAATGACAAACCTGCTCCCTTCCAGTAGCCAACGGGCAAAACTCTCCACGATTCAAGTATCTCCCCGGGATCAGTGGTTATTTGACCCTGTTTATTGAATCCACCAGGGTATGAAAGTTTACTGCCCGCATCCCTTAGTGATTCCATTTTCCCATAAGAATACTGTGACATGGCAAAATCCAGAACAATTGCTTCATTCTGGTAAGGTACGGCAATCACGAAAGGATTGTTTCCAATCCGTGGATCTGTGGCTCCCCAGGCAGGCATATTCGGACAGGTATTAGTCCAGCAAATAAATACAAACCCCTTTTTAGCGGCCTGCCATCCATAAGTTCCTCCGCGCATCCAGTGATTGGTATTAGCCAGGGCTACCATACCAATCCCGTTTTCCCGGGCAAGTTCCATTGCCCTATCTGTTGCAAAAGTTGCATTCAGTGGTCCCGGACCAAGATTGCCATTCCATTGTTCTAGGGAACCAACGCTGTTTAACATAGTGGGGACAGTCTCTGGTTTGACAAAACCCTCAAGAGTATTCTTAACGAATCGTGGAAATCTGTTAATTCCGTGAGAGTTGACTCCATCCACACAATTCATCGTGAATATTTCAGCACATTTTTCTGCCTTCGGTTCTGTGAAACCAATGCTTAAAAGAATTCTGAAAAATTCAGATTTCATTTTATCGTACGGAATCCGTATTGTTTGTTCATGGGTTACCATAAGGGAAATATCAAATTATTAAATAATGATGTAGAGACACGCAAATTGCGAGTCTTCCCTATAACATAATTGAATTATTTCAAAACCTTGTCGGCGAAATCCATAAACCATTTCCAGTCTGTCAATAGCAGGTTATGATAACCTTCTCTGACTTGAAAACCTACCATTCCGCTTATTACCTGTTTATTAAGAGGCGGCATTGATTCAGGGATATCTGAATTTTTGCCCAGGAGATTATATACAGGAACTGCATCGTAAAGAGA
>PLNF01000045.1:0-3959 GCA_003141715.1 Bacteroidales bacterium
GATGTTTCCATAACAAGGGAAGCACCTAATTATAGCAGAAAATCATTTGAATAACCGGTATCAGAAAATCCTGATGAAGATCAGATCATATTATTTAATCATTTTGCTCCATCTGTTCCCGGTTGTTTGCCAGGCACAGGATTTTAATAATAAAATACTAATGACTGTAGATGGAAACAAGATACAGGCAGGTGAATTCATCAGGATGTATAAGAAAAGTATTGAGCCGGGTAAAACATTGGATATCGATGGTTATCTACAGCAATTTATAATTTTTAAACTTAAAGTAGCTGACGCTCTCGGTGAAGGCTATGATACAACAAGATCATTCAGAAATGAGCTGAATGGCTACCGGAACCAGCTTGCACAGAATTATCTGACCGACACTAAAACAAAAGAGAAACTCCTGCAGAAAGCGTACCAGAGATCATTAACTGAAATAAAAGCCTGGCATATTCTGATCGCCATGCCACAGGAAGCTTCTCCAGAAGATACGCTGAAAGCATGGCAAAAAGCCATCGATATCAGGGAAAGAATAATAAAAGGCGAACCTTTCGAAAGTGTCGCACGGGGAACTTCCGATGATAAATCAGTGAAGATAAATGGAGGAAACCTTGGCTATTTTTCAGTTTTTCAGATGATAATGCCGTTTGAAGATGCTGCATATACTTTGAAGAAAGGCGCTGTTTCAATGCCTGTGAGGACACCCTATGGATACCATATTATTAAAGTAACAGATAAACGGCCCTCAAAAGGCAGGATAAAAGTTGCTCACATAATGAAGTCTGTCCCTCCCGGAACAGATGAAAAAGAGGCTAGAAAGGCAGAAGAGGAGATAAACAGCATTTATAAAATGTTGCAGGAAGGAGCTTCATTCGCTGAACTCGCGAAAAAGTATTCAGATCATAAAGAATCAGCTGTAAAAGGAGGTGAACTAAACTGGTTCGGAACAGGCGAAATTATAAGCGATTTTTCTGAGGCAGCATTTGCCATTACAGATACGGGGAAATATACAAAACCTGTTCGTACACTTTACGGATGGCATATTATTAAACTGTTAGGTAAAAAATCCCCTGGCTCTTTTGAAGAATCAAGCTCATTCCTCGAAAGCAAAATCAACCAGTCATATCTCAACTCCATAAGCAAAAAATCATTTGTCGAGAAATTGAAAAAAGAGTACAATTTCCAGATTTACCAGGATGCCTATAACTGGTTTGTTGGTCATACCGATACACTTATCATACAGGGACTAAAAAAATACGACCGAACTTCAATTCCTGAAGTCAATTTGTATTCATTTGCTAGTCAATATATTACAACAAATGAATTTGCAGATTACATTGAAAAGAGGGGAACTATGTTTGTCACAAAAGATTCTTCAGTATTTATTAACCGATTGATTGAAACCAGTGCATCTGATCATTTAATCAGTTATGAGAATTCAGTCCTTGAAAAGAAATATCCGGAATTCAGGTATCTCATGAAGGAATTCCGCGATGGTATGCTTCTTTTTGAAATATCGGGCAAAAATGTATGGAACAGGGTAAGTAATGATTCTTCAGGTCTGCACCATTACTACGATGAGAGCAAAAACAAATGGCTTTCGCGAAGAGGAATTGAGGCTGAGATTTATACACTTAAATCTTCTGATGGAGAAAAATTATTATCAGCAGCATTCAAAAAATATTCTCAGAAACCTGATTTGGATGATCTTCTTCTCAAAAAATTCAACAAAAAGAATGATACTTTGCTTTTCATAAAAAAGGGCACATGGTTTAAAGGTGATAATCCTGAAATAGATAAAATTGAATGGATCAATGGCTCACAAACTTTTACCTATGATGGTTTTCCGTCAATAATCCTCATCAAAAGAGTCCTAGAACCCTCCCCTCTGAAATATGATAAAGTTCAGGGAGAAGTGATGACCGGATACCAGGAGTTCCTGGAGAGTGAATGGATCAGACAATTAAATAAAAAATATAGCGTTAAGATTGATAATTTGGTACTCGATGAGGTGAAGAAGAAGTTAAAAAATGAATAAGTTAATAATCATATTATGCAGCCTTCTTCTTTTGGCAGGTTGTAGAAATAGCCATAACCAGGCTAAAAGAATTGCTATCGCTCAGGTTGGCAGAGTTGTTCTCTATTACGATGAAATGCCAAAGCTTATTCAGCGAGGTATAAATGAGGCTGACTCCGCGGCTTTGTTTCAGAATTACATAAACAAATGGGCCAAAAGACAACTATTGTTACAGAAAGCGGAAGATAACCTGTCTCCTGCGCTAAAAGATGAAATAACTAAACAACTTGAGGAAACAAGGGCAAATCTGGTCATTTATCAGTATCAGCGACAGATGATTCTTGAAAAACTGGATACTGTATTAACTGATGCAGAGCTTGAAAATTATTACGCTGCCAACGAAAATAGTTTTGTTCTCACTTCAAATATTGTAAAAGCTCTTTTCATAAAACTACCGTTGGAAACTCCCGATCTTAATAAAATAAGATTACTCGCGCGGTCAAATGATCATAATGATCTTCAGCAACTGGAAAGTTATTGTTATCAGTTTGCTGAAAAGTTCGATGATTTCAATGAAGAATGGGTTCCAATGGACAGGCTTTCAGTTGAACTACAGCAAAATATTGAAAATGAGGAAAATTTCCTGAAAAGAAACACTTTTTTTGAAACAAGTGATTCCACTTCAGTATACCTGGTCTCGATACGGGATTACAGGTTAAGATCTTCCCTCGCCCCGTTTGAATATGTCAAAGATGATATAAAGAGAATTATCTGGAATAGCAGGAGATTCGAATTTATTCAATCACTTGAGAATGGAATTTATAATGATGCGCTTAAAGAAAACAGTTTTAAGATATATTGAGTACTTATCCTTTACTTTTAACCCCCTTTCCTGTTTCCCCCAAGGGGGAAATGGTCGCCTTCCCCTCTGGGGGAAGGATGGGAAGGGGGTACAAAAAATACATATGCGGCTATTAATTTAATAGTGACTACACAATGTTTTAATCGATAATATAATGATGAAAAGAAAATTAAAATTTTACCTGACACTGATATGTTTGTTTCTGCCAGGAGTATTTATTGCTAACTCTCAGGTGCTTGTTGAATCAGTGGCAGCTATTGTAGGGAATGAGGTTATCTATCTTTCTGACATGGAAAATACGATCTCAGACCTGAGAAGAAACGGGAACAAAACGACTGTCGATCAGCTTACATGCACTGTACTTCAGGAAATGCTTGTATCAAAACTCTTTATGGATCAGGCCAGGATAGATAGTATCACTGTTACAGATGATGCAGTTGAAGGTGACCTGAACATGAGGATGAATGACGCTATCAGGACAGCAGGAAGTGAAGAGGCCCTTGTTACATACTTTAAAAAGAGCATGCCTGAGATCAGGAGGGATATAAAGAAAACTCTTTTGGAACAACAGGTCGTAGGGGAAGTCCAGAACAAGATTTCCAAGAATATCACAATTACACCCGTTGCCTTAAAAAAGTTTTATAATTCACTTCCGAAGGACAGCCTTCCAGTTGTTCCTTCAAAATATGAAATAAGCGTCATTCAGTCTGACCCTCCCGATAATGAAGATAATAAAGCTGAAGCCCGTCAGAAATTGCTCGACATAAGAAGTCAGATCCTTGCGGGTAAGAGTTTTAATGTCCTTGCAATTATGTACTCTGAGGACCCCGAAAGTGCAAAAAACGGTGGTGAAATCGGATTCCGGGTCAGAGGTGAGCTTGAAAAGCCATACGCCGACGCAGCATTCAGTCTCACTAAAAATACCGTCTCCAAAATTGTAGAATCTAAATATGGGTTTCATATTATTCAACTCATTGACCGTAAAGGCGATATGGTTAATACACGTCATATTCTTATACGGCCGAAGGTCAAACCGGTACAGGCGGCAAAAGCGATGGCCAGACTCGACAGTATTGC
>PLNF01000045.1:4005-6000 GCA_003141715.1 Bacteroidales bacterium
GTCAAGCTTGATAATGTACTGCCTGCACATGCAGCAAACCTGAAAGATGATTATCAGAGCCTGTATGATGCCGCTCTGGTTAAAGAAAGGGCTAATGTTTTTGATAAATGGGTTAAAAACAAGATTGGTATCACTTATATTAAAATAAGCGAGGAATTCAAATCATGTGATTTTTTACAAAAAGGATGGCTGAAATAAATATATTAAAACACCTTGTTAAAAATACTTCAGTAAGACATCTTCTTTATGTCGTTATCATTCTTTTTCTTGTTCTGATACTTCAATCTCAGAATGTACCTGGTAATCAGCAAACAAAGAAGAGAATAGAACTTGAATGGGCTGATTCAGTTATTATTGTGAAAGATCCGCTTACAGGTAAGGATATTAACCACCTTCTGGGAAATGTTCGGCTTCACGATAACAAAATAAAGATGTGGTGCGATAGTGCTCTTTTTTATCCGGATATAAATCAGGTAACAGCTTTTAGCAAAATACATATTGAACAGGGTGATACACTCAATCTCTACGGTGATTACCTGTTTTATGACGGTAAAAGCGGATTAGCCTTCATAAAAACTAATGTTGTTCTAATTGATAAAGAGACACATCTTTATACGGATTCCATTCATTATGATGTAAATACCAGAATTGCCAGATACACTGAAAGAGGCAGAATTACGAATGCTAAAAATACACTCACAAGTATTATTGGTGCTTATTATGCATCAGAAAATCTTTTTCATTTCAAGGATAGCGTTAAAATAGTAAATCCTGATTACGTGATGACCGCTGATACAATGGATTATAATACGTTATCAGAAATTGCATATTTCACTGGTCCTACCGAGTTAAAAGGTGATAGCTTATATCTTTATTGCGAAAAAGGATGGTATGACACAAAAAAAGAGGTTACCTCAGTCTGGAAAAACGCCATGATTGACAACCGGAAACAAATAGTGCACGGGGATTCACTGTTTTTTAATGATAGTACCGGATATGGGGAATCATTCAGGAACGTGGTCATTGAAGACACTATAAACAAGATAGCTGTGGAAGGCAACTATGCATGGTACTATAAACAACCTGAAAAGTTTTTGGTTACCGACAGGGCAGTATTTATTCAAATTTCAAAACAAGACTCATTGTTCCTGCATTCTGATACTATTAAGTCAATTACAAAATCTGATACCTCCGGAAAAGGTTACAGACTGATGAGAGCGTACCATGGTTGCCGTATTTTCAGCAAAGATCTGCAGTCAAAATGTGATTCACTTTCATATTCCTTTCAGGATTCAGTTATCAGACTCTATACTGCTCCTGTGATCTGGTCTGGGGAAGACCAGCTGACATCTGACTCTATGGCAGTATTTACAAAAAACCGTCAGACAGACAGGTTGGAATTATATAATAATGCTTTTATTGCACAACAGGTAGATACCACGAGATTTGACCAGATAAAAGGCCGGTCACTCACCGGCTATTTCAAAAACAATGAATTATATAAGATAAACATAAAGGGTAACGGAGAGATACTTTTTTATCTTCTCGATGGAGAAGCTGTTGCAGGTGTGGAGCAATCTAAATGTGCAAATATTGAGATCAGGTTTGATAAAGGTAAAGTATCTGAGATTTTTGAGTATGAGAATCCTGAAGGCTTTATTGATCCACCTCTTCCAGTAAACCCTGTCAGGCTTGATGGATACAAATGGTTCGATCATCTCAGACCTAAAAAAAAGGCTGATATATTCAATAAATGAAAAAGAGGCTGATCTTATGAGAATCAGCCTCTTTTTTAGTATTCATCTTCATTAAAAAAGAAGTCGTCCTTACTGGGATAATCCGGCCAGATATCTTCGATACTCTCGTAAATATCACCTTCATCCTCAATTTCCTGCGGATTCTCAATAACTTCCATCGGGGCACCCGACCTAATGGCAAAATCAATCAGCTCATCCTTAGTGGCAGGCCATGGAGCATCCTCAAGTTTTGATGCCA
>PLNF01000105.1 GCA_003141715.1 Bacteroidales bacterium
AACACTGGTGCAATGCTGGTTGGAGCAAGCTATACTGTTAATGTGATCCCAGGAGTCCTAAGACCCGCGCTGGCCACAGTACTTCCTTGCATTGATAACCGCAATTTTGTTCTACTTGACGTTGGATTAAACCCTGACTGCAAATCAGATGTCCTTTTGCAGTATGGAATACTTGGTAGTATTTACGCAAAATGTATTCTGGGGAAAGATAATCCCACTGTCGGGTTACTCAACATCGGTGAAGAAGAAACGAAAGGGACTCCTACTGTAAAAGCTGCATTCGAATTGATGAAAGAGCATCCCGAAATAAATTTCGCGGGGAATATTGAAGGAAATGCACTTTTCAGGGAAACCATGACTGATGTTATTGTTTGCGACGGTTTTGTAGGAAACGTTATTCTCAAGATGGGCGAAGCATTTCATCATTTGTATAAAATCAGAAACCTTAAAGATGCATTCTTTGATCGTCTTGACTGGGAAAACATTGGAGGAACACCGATTGTCGGTATTAACGCCAATGTTGTGATAGGACATGGAATTTCTAAGCGAAAAGCCATTATGAACATGGTCCTTCAAACCAGGGGCGTTGTCCACGCCAACCTGGCACAAAAGATTAAAGAATCAATATAATTATGGAAAAAATACGGGCAGCCATAACAGGGATATTTGCCTGGGCACCTGAATACAAACTGACCAATCAGGAGCTTTCGAAAATGGTTGATACTTCCGATGAATGGATAATGCAACGGGTCGGAATTAAAGAAAGACGTATTCTTAAAGGTGAAGGGCTCGGAAGTTCAGATCTGGGAGAACAGGCAGTAAGGGGTTTATTGTTGAAAACAAAAACTGCACCTGAGGAAATTGACCTGCTGATCTGTGCCACTGCCACTCCCGACATGTTCTTTCCTGCAACAGCAAATATCATATCTGATAAATGCGGTATTAAAAATGCATTCAGCTTTGACCTTAATGCAGCATGTTCCGGATTTCTTTTTGCTTTGCAGACCGGGGCAGCCTATGTCGAAACCGGCAGATATAAAAAAGTAATTATTGTCGGAGCCGATAAAATGTCGTCAATTACCGATTACACCGACCGTACAACATGCCCGCTCTTTGGAGATGCTGCCGGAGCAGTAATGCTGGAACCTGCAAATGAGGAATTAGGGATAATGGATTATATCTTTCATACTGACGGCTCGGGACGGAAATACCTGCATCTTAAAGCCGGAGGCTCTGTAAAGCCTGCATCACATGAAACTGTTGATGCAAAAGAGCACTTCATATACCAGGAAGGACAAAGTGTCTTTAAATTTGCTGTAGTAAACATGGCTGACGTTGCTGTGGAGATTATGGAACGCAATAATCTTAAATCTGAAGATATAGCATGGCTTGTTCCTCATCAGGCAAATCTTCGTATAATTGATGCTACCGGAAGAAGAATGGGACTTGCAACAGAAAAGGTAATGATCAACATCGAAAATTATGGAAATACAACAAATGCCACTATTCCATTGTGCATCTGGGAATATGAAAAAAAGCTGAAAAAAGGAGATATTCTGATACTTGCCGCATTTGGAGGAGGATTTACCTGGGGCGCAATATATCTTAAATGGGCTTACGACCCGGAATAATTCCCCTTTTGTATTTTTATCTGCAATAGTTTTTATATTTGTGAGTTATTAAGTTTGTATCTCTTAACTTTTAGATATTATGGCAAAGTTCAATGAACCAGATAACACCACGATAAACCTTATAAGTATTGGGACGGACATAACCGGTAATATCAAATCCAGTGGTGATATCCGTATCGATGGATCTCTTACCGGGAATCTTAATACAAAAGGTAAAGTTGTAATTGGTACAACCGGGAAGGTTAAAGGGGAAGTTATTTGCAAGAACTCAGAAGTAGCAGGAATTATTGAAGGCAAAATTACTGTGGGGCAGTTACTTAACCTGAAAGCCTCTTCAAAAATTCATGGAGATATAGCTACTTCAAAACTTTCTATTGAACCTGGAGCTGTATTTTCAGGAAACTGTAAAATGAGTGATACCGATAATAATGCCGGAGCAGGAATCATCAAAGAAAAAGAACCCGAAAAACCTGCAAAATAAGGGGATAAGAGACTTCGCCAGGTATTCAGGTTTGGCATTTCAGATGATAGGTATTATTCTTGTTACAGTCTGGGGTGGCGTAAAACTTGATAAACTGACAGGTTGGAATACCCCTGTTTTTACAATAGTCCTTTCGCTTCTTGGTGTTTTTGCAGCAATATACACTGCCGTTAAAGATTTTATTAAGTGATCCGCATTCTTGAGACCAATTCTTAAATACCTTTTATTGATTGTTTCATTAAATGTACTGTTACTGCTAACAGCTTATCTGCTCATTTCAGCAGGTGAAATAAATCTAAGCTTGAGTGATGCAGCAATTTTATCTCTTTCTTTTTCGATTATTTCATTAATAACTATCATTATTTTTTTAAAAGGACAGGCGAAAGAACCAGACAGCCAGGCTTTATACAGTATTGTTGCAATAGGATTGAAGTTCCTGCTTGAGATTGTATTTGCACTCCTGTGGTTTATAGTTGCTAAAAAAACTTCTTTGCCGTCTGTTTTAATGTTTTTTGTTTTATATTTAACACTCACTTTGTTTACTATATGTGTTATACTGAAAACATTGAAAAACAAAGCTTTATAAAACTTGAACTGATTTGAAAACAAGAATTTTGATTAGTTTTTTCTTATTTTTTCTGATTGCCGGAACAACTATTTCATCCTTTGGTCAGGAAGTTAAGGAAAAAACAGAGCCTGAAGGGAAATTTGATGCAAGCACTTTTATTCTTGAACACATAGCCGATTCCCATGAATGGCATATTCTGACTAAGAAAAATGGGGAGAATGTAGCTATTTATCTTCCGGTGATTCTTTACAGCAAAGAGAAGGGGCTTGATATATTCTCTTCGAAAAAACTGGCTGACGGGAATGAGTATAAAGGATATAAGCTGGAAGAAGAAGGTGACCTTCAGGGTAAAATTGTTTCGGTTAATAAAGAAGGAACTGTTGATGAGAAAAACCTTCCTCTTGACCTTTCAATGACAAAGGCTGTCATCGGGATGTTATCCGCCGCTATAATTGGTCTTTTATTATTTCTTTCACTTGCACGGTCGTATAGGAAATCAGGAATTAGTTATCCAAAAGGTATTCAGAGTTTCCTTGAACCGGTAATACTATTTGTACGCGATGATATTGCGATCCCAAACCTTGGTCATAAATATGAAAAGTATATGCCTTACCTTCTTACGGCATTCTTTTTTATTCTCATTAATAACCTGATGGGACTTATCCCGATACCTCCGCCTTTCGGCGCAAACGTAACAGGAAATATTGCAGTGACATTTGTTTTGGCGACATGTACATTCTTTATTACGCAGTTTAGCGGAAACAAAACATACTGGAAACATATCTTCGCAGCACCGGGAGTGCCTTTCTGGCTGTTACCGATTATGATACCCGTTGAAATAATCGGATTATTTTCCAAGCCATTCGCACTGATGATACGATTGTTTGCAAATATTACGGCAGGGCATATAATTGTATTAAGTCTTATTTGCCTGATTTTCATCTTTGATTCCCTTTCCGTAGCCCCGGTATCAATATTTTTCGTGATTTTCATGGATTTCCTCGAACTTCTGGTGGCATTCCTTCAGGCATATATTTTTACTCTATTGTCAGCTTTGTTTATAAGCATGGCAGTACAGGAAAACCATTAATTTTTATTGTTTAATTTAAAATCAGTTATTATGACAGGTACAATGGCAGCAGTTGGAGCAGGTCTTGCAGTGATTGGAGCAGGAATCGGTATAGGTAGAATAGGCGGATCGGCGATGGATGCTATCGCACGACAGCCGGAGGCTTATTCAAAGATACAGATTGCAATGATCATTGCTGCGGCCCTTATTGAAGGAGCTGCTTTATTCGCAATTGTTGTTGCTCTTATTGCAAAATAAGAAAGAAAATTTTGAAGCCTGCAACGGTTGGTTACAGGTCTTCTTTTTAATTTAACCGATTTAACGAAATAGTTATGATACTTTTAGAAAACAGTCTTGTTTCTCCGGGAGTCGGAACCATTTTCTGGTCAGCTTTGATCTTTGGTTTATTTCTGTTAATACTTTCCAAATTTGCCTGGAAACCCATTCTTTCTGCAGTGAAAGCAAGAGATGAAATGATTAAAGGCTCTCTTGAATCAGCAGCCAAAGCAAGAGAAGAGATGTTAAAACTTCAGAGTGATAATGAAGCAATTCTTCGCAAAGCAAGAGAAGAACGCGAAAATATACTCAAGGAAGCAAGAGAAGTACGCGACAAGCTTATTTCTGAAGCCAAAGGAAAGGCAACAGTGGAAGCTGAAAAGCTTATTGAAAAAGCAAGAGCAGGAATTGAAAACGAAAAGCTGAAAGCACTTTCGGAGATTCATGAACAGGTTGCAACTCTTTCGGTTGACATCGCCTCAAAATTACTGGGGGAAAAACTTAAACAAACCGGAGAACAGGCCAAACTGATCGATAATTACCTCAAAGAGATTGATTTTACTAAGAATTAGGAGCCGGAATCTGTAATGAACGACAGCAAAATATCTGTAAGGTACTCAAGGGCATTATTTCAGTCAGCTCTCGAAAAAAAGATCCTTGATAAGGTCAATGGGGACATGATTTTTATTTCTGAGATATGTAAGATGCCGGACACAAAAGAGTTTCTTAAAAGCCCGATTATTGTTCCCTCAAAAAAAGAAGCTATATTTCACAAAATGCTTGGCGATAATGTGGAGGAGATCACTCTTTCGCTGATCGACCTGGTTGTTAAAAACGGAAGAGAAAGTTTTATCCCCGCAATCGCCAGGGTATTTATCCACGAAACAAAGAAATTCAAGGGGATCACGGAATCTGTTCTTACTACAGCAGTTAAAGTTGATGATAAAGTCAAAAAGCAGATAATTGATCTTATTTCGGAAGTTTTCAAGACTAAAGTTGAACTTAAAGAGAACATTGATCCTGAAATAGTGGGTGGTTTTATTCTGCAGATTGATGACAATTACATCGATGCCAGCATAAAGAATAAACTACGTAAAATAAGAAAAGAACTAAAAGGAAGTGTCATAACAGCCTAATAGAAGAATATAATAATTAAAGACTTTTAAGAAGAGACAATATGGCAAATATTAAACCGGCAGAAGTTTCAAAAATTCTCAGGCAACAACTCGAAGGAATACAGACCGGAGTTGAACTCGAAGAGGTTGGAACAGTGCTTCAGGTTGGTGACGGGATTGCCCGTATTTACGGACTTTCAAATGTAGAATCGAATGAGCTGATCCAATTTGAAAATGGAATGGAAGCTATAGTTCTGAACCTTGAAGAAGATAACATCGGAGCGGTATTGCTTGGGCCTTCGGAAGAGATAAATGAAGGTGACATTGTGAAAAGAACCGGAAGGATTGCATCTCTCGGAGTTGGTGAGGGACTGTTAGGCAGAGTAATATCTCCTTTAGGACTGCCACTCGACGGGAAGGGTCCGATACAAGGTGAACGGTTTATTCTTCCTTTTGAAAGAAAAGCTCCCGGAGTTATTTTCCGTCAGCCGGTTAAACAACCTCTCCAGACCGGGATCAAAGCAATTGATGCAATGATTCCAATTGGTCGTGGTCAAAGAGAACTTATTATTGGCGACAGGCAGACCGGGAAAACCGCTATTGCTATTGATACTATCATTAATCAGCGAAGCAATTTTGAAAAAGGGAAACCGGTTTATTGTATTTATGTTGCAATCGGACAAAAAGGTTCAACAGTTGCCAATATAGCAGCAACACTTGAAGAACATGGTGCTCTTGAATATACAGTTATAGTCCTAGCTACTGCTTCTGATCCGGCTGCATCGCAATTCTATGCTCCGTTTGCCGGAGCTGCAATCGGAGAATTTTTCCGCGATACGGGTCGTGATGCCCTTATCATTTACGATGACCTTTCAAAACAGGCAGTATCATACAGGGAAGTATCTCTTTTACTTCGTCGTCCACCCGGTCGTGAAGCCTATCCCGGAGATGTTTTCTACCTGCATTCAAGACTTCTGGAAAGAGCCGCGAAAATAATTGAATCAGATGAAGTTGCCCAAAAGATGAATGATATTCCCGAATCAATCAGGCATCTTGTAAAAGGAGGAGGATCGCTTACAGCTCTGCCAATAATTGAAACTCAGGCAGGTGATGTTTCTGCATATATTCCTACTAATGTTATTTCAATCACCGATGGGCAGATATTTCTCGAGACGAGCCTTTTCAACTCTGGAGTCCGTCCTGCAATAAATGTTGGAATTTCAGTATCAAGAGTGGGAGGAAATGCCCAGATTAAGGCGATGAAAAAGATCGCCGGAACCCTGAAAGTTGATCAGGCACAATATCGTGAACTGGAAGCATTCTCTAAGTTTGGTTCCGATCTCGACGCCTCAACTCTGGCAATATTGAATAAAGGAGCTAAAAACGTCGAAATCCTTAAGCAGGGTCAGTTTGCTCCGGTACCGATTGAAAAGCAAATAGCAATTATATATTGCGGAACAATGGGTCTTTTAAAAGATGTTCCAATTAACAAAGTGAAAAGTTTCGAAAGTGAATTTATTGAGTTCCTCGAACTTAAACACCAGGATATACTGGATAGTCTTCGTGAAGGTGTACTTAATGATGATATCACAAAAGTTCTTGAAAAAGTTGCTTCGGATTTAGTTATGAAATACCGGGTACAATAATCAGGATAACCTGAAAAAATAAATTTTCATGGCAAATTTAAAAGCGATAAGGATAAGGATTACATCTTTTAAGTCAACCAGGCAGATCACTTCAGCAATGAAAATGGTGTCGGCTGCCAAATTGAGAAAAGCTCAGGATAAAATTGTGAGACTGAGGCCTTATGCAAATAAATTACATGAGCTTCTTGTTGATCTTTCACAAAGCCTTTCAGACTCTGAAGTTGAGAACATTTATGGAAGGATATCTCCTCCTGAAAAAGTCCTTATTGTTGTGATCACATCTAACAGAGGTCTCTGCGGAGCTTTCAATACCAATGTTATAAATGAAACAAGAAGGGTCATTTCAGAAAAATACTTTGACCAGTTCAGAAAGGGAAACCTGAAGCTTTTAACAATCGGGAAAAAGGGATTTGATTATTTCAGAAAGCAGAAAATAACTATGCTCCCGGAACGGAATAATCTGTTTAATGATCTTACATTTGATAATGTTAACATGGTGGCTGAACAGGTTATGAAGAGTTTTACCTTAATGGAATTTGACAGGGTAGAGCTGATTTATAATCAATTTAAAAACGCTGCTGTGCAAAACCTTACAAATGAAGTATTCCTGCCTGTTGAGGCAGTTCCATCAGGTAAAGTTAAAACAAATCCGGTTGATTATATTTATGAACCGGATCAGGAAGAAATAATCAAAGAGCTAATTCCAAAATCGTTAAAAATTCAATTTTATAAAGCAGTTCTTGATTCGTTTGTTGCAGAACATGGCGCAAGAATGACAGCTATGCACAAGGCAACAGACAATGCAACAAGTATGATCCGCGATATGACACTTCAGTATAACAAGGCAAGACAGGCTGCCATAACAAATCAGATACTCGAAGTTGTAAGTGGCGCAGAAGCGCTTATAGGTTAAAATTATTTAATTATCAGGTTGTAAAACACCCATAATGTACACTCAGGCTGATCTGAAAAAATTAGTCAATAAGGCTATTCTAAATCTTTCCTATAACGAGGAAGCTGAAAAACTTAATGATCCGGTTAAGTATATTCTTTCAATCGGGGGGAAAAGATTAAGGCCCGTTTTAGCCTTGATGGCCTGCAACCTTTTTAATGATAAAATTGATGAAGCTATAATACCTGCAACTGGCCTTGAGGTGTTTCATAACTTCACACTGGTCCATGATGATATTATGGATCATGCCCCGGTCAGACGGAACTTACCAACAGTGCACAGTAAATGGAACCTTAACCAGGCAGTTCTGTCGGGTGATGTAATGGCATTTATTGCAAATGAATGTTTTTTACAAACACCTCCGCAGTACCTGCTAAAAGTTTTCAAAGTGTTTAATAAAACAGCAATTGAGGTATGTGTTGGTCAGCAACTCGACATAGATTTTGAAAAAGCAACTATAGTTTCACAGGAGGAATATTTGCGCATGATTGAGCTGAAAACCGCGGCGCTTCTGGCCGCTTCAGCTAAAATAGGTTCTATCATTGGTGGTGCGGATGATAAGGATTCTGACCTTCTTTATGAGTTTGGAAGAAACCTGGGTCTTGCATTCCAGATTCAGGATGACCTTCTGGATATTTATGGAGATGTTAAAGTATTCGGCAAAATTGTGGGAGGAGACATCATCTCCAATAAAAAAACCTTTATGCTTGTAAAGGCTCTGGAAATAGCATCGATAGAACAGGCAAAACAACTCCATGAACAATTTGCATTAAAAGAATTTGATCCGGAAAGCAAAGTAAAAAAAGTTATTGAGCTGTATGAGCAGTTGAATATTAAGAATATTTCAGAAAACCATGCTAATGATTATATTAACACCGCTTTCAGCTTGCTTGGAAAGGTTGGTGCAC
This sequence comes from Bacteroidales bacterium, assembly GCA_003141715.1. Classification (GTDB taxonomy): domain Bacteria; phylum Bacteroidota; class Bacteroidia; order Bacteroidales; family VadinHA17; genus LD21. The sequence goes on from PLNF01000105.1 coordinate 8,647, forward strand.
CTAACGAAAGAAAAACAGAACTGGTAAATATTGCCAACTCACTGATTGGAAGAGATAATTAATTCAGTTCTGTATTTTCGTGTTTTTTCATCCAGTCAATATTTAAAAGAACTCCCGCGTTTAGCATAAATTGATTATATTTATTATTAAATATATATTTTGCCTCTCCATAAATATCGAATTTGTCAGTTATTTTCATATATGTTCCTAATCCCAGATTAAGCCCGAGAGCATTATCACTTTCTGAAGATGAGGGGGATCCTACATAAGAATATTTATTCTTCGTAAATAATATATCAAGTCCTGCAAGACCATAAAACTCAAACTTATCAAGTGAGTTAAAAACATAGTGACCATTAATATCAAACATCATCGAAGATACTGTTTGTTTTGAGCCAGGATCTTTGGTAATATGCGGGTAGAAAATAGTAAAGGAAGGCGAGAGATAAAATGGCAGGCTTATATTATAATCAGCTTTAAAAGAAACAGCAATAATACCGCTCTTGTTCCCGGTAAATGTCTGTTGATGGAACTGGAACCCACTGCTCAATGCTAAACCACCGCCAATTTTTGTAAACTGGCCATTTGTCATGGAAAGCAAAGAAATGATTAAAATAAATGTTGCAACAAACTTTTTCATAGCTGTTTAAAATTTAGTTATTATTACATTTCTGTGTCTGTTTGATCAAAGTTAAATAATTATAAATTTCTGACAATAAGAATTTGATTAAAAGATAAAAAGAGGTGACTATAATTAAAAAATAGAATTTAAAGAAGTATTAATCGGAATAAAATACAAAAAATATTAAATTTGTATCTTCTTAAAAAGAACAAATAAATAAATAAAATTTATGCCACAGAATACCGGGAAAATAAGCCAGATAATTGGACCAGTGGTTGATGTTACTTTTGAAAGGCAGGGTTTAGAAATGCCTGATATTTATGATGCACTCGAAATAAAGAGGGATGACGGCTCTCTTCTTGTTGTGGAATGTCAGCAGCATATAGGTGAAAGAACAGTCCGCACGATCGCGATGGATTCGACAGACGGTCTTCGCAGAGGAATGGAAGTTGTTGCAACCGGATTGCCGATTACAATGCCAATCGGAGAACAGATCAGAGGCCGTCTTATGAATGTGACCGGAGAAGCTATCGATGGCATAGGATATCTTGATAAAAAAGGAGGATACCCGATCCATCGGAAACCACCAAAATATGAAGACCTTTCAACGGAAAAAGAGGTATTGTACACCGGAATTAAAGTTATTGACCTGATCGAACCTTATTCAAAAGGTGGTAAAATTGGTCTCTTTGGTGGTGCAGGAGTAGGGAAAACGGTTGTTATCCTGGAACTGATCAATAATATTGCAAAAGCATACTCCGGACTATCAGTGTTTGCAGGTGTTGGAGAAAGAACAAGGGAAGGTAACGACCTTCTCCGCGATATGCTTGAAGCAGGTGTAATAACTTATGGTGAAAAATTCCTTGAGAATATGAAATCGGGCGGTTGGGATCTTTCTACGGTTGATATGGATGCCCTTAAAGAATCAAAACTGGCACTCGTTTTTGGTCAGATGAACGAACCTCCCGGAGCAAGAGCAAGAGTTGCCTTGTCGGGCCTCTCCGTTGCTGAGCATTTCAGAGATGGTGATGGAAAAAGCGGAGGAAGAGATATCCTGTTTTTTATGGATAATGTCTTCAGGTTTACACAGGCAGGATCTGAAGTTTCAGCCCTTCTGGGCAGGATGCCTTCTGCAGTTGGTTATCAGCCGACTCTTGCGACTGAAATGGGTATTATGCAGGAACGAATTACCTCAACAAAACACGGGTCAATTACCTCGGTTCAGGCCGTATATGTACCGGCCGATGACCTTACCGACCCAGCTCCGGCTACAACATTCTCCCACCTTGATGCTATAACCGTTTTAAGCAGAAAAATTTCTGAACTTGGTATATATCCTGCTGTGGATCCCCTTGATTCAACCTCCAGGATACTCACGGCAGAGAACGTTGGTGAAGCTCACTATAATTGTGCGCAAAGAGTAAAAGAGTTGCTGCAGCGTTACAATGAATTGCAGGATATTATTGCCATCCTCGGAATGGATGAGCTTTCTGAAGAGGATAAGCTGGTTGTTCATCGTGCACGCAGGGTACAGAGATTTCTTTCACAACCCTTCCAGGTAGCTGAACAATTCACTGGTATCAAAGGTGCACTCGTTTCAATTGATGATACAATTAAGGGATTCAATATGATTATGGAAGGAAAGGTTGACCAGTATCCCGAATCGGCATTTATGCTGGTCGGCACTATCGAAGATGCGATTGAAAAAGGTGAAAAAATACTTGCTCAGTCAAAATAATTGGCTGATTGGGAAACTTCTGTTTATTAATAAGTTGTAATGAAAATAGAGATTATCACACCCGGCAAAAAAATTTTTGACGGGGAAATTAAATCGGTCAGAGTTCCGGGAAAGAAGGGATCATTCCAGGTATTAAAGGACCATGCACCAATTATCTCTACCCTCGAAAATGGTTCAGTCAGGATGATCGATCAGGAAGACAAAGAAATAATATATGAAATCAGCGGAGGGGTAATTGAAGTAAAAGCAAACAAAATAATTCTTCTTGCAGATTCCGTTAGATAAGGTATATAAAATGACACCTGATGAATTTCGAAAACATGCCCATGAGCTCGTTGAATGGATGGCAGGCTATATGGAAAATGTTGAGAACTGGCCTGTCAAATCATCAGTAAAGCCGGGTGAAATTTTTGATAAAATTCCTGACAAACCCCCTCAACATTCGGAATCATTCGACTCTCTGATGAGGGATTTCAATGAAATAATAATGCCGGGAATAACCCACTGGCAGAATCCTAATTTTTTTGCATATTTTCCGGCAAACACAAGCCCTGCATCTATCCTTGCTGAAATGCTTATTGCAACCCTTGGAGCCCAGTGTATGATATGGGAAACCTCTCCGGCAGCAGCTGAGCTCGAAGAAAAGATGATGATCTGGTTAAAGGAATTGACCGGTCTTCCTTCAGGATTTGAAGGTGTTATACAGGATTCTGCCTCTACTGCTACACTGACAGCAATACTGACTGCACGGGAAAAGGCTACCAATTTTTCAGGTAACATCGATGGTCTCGAAAAATCAGTAATCCTGAAAGTTTACTGTTCGGAGCAGACTCATTCATCTGTGGAAAAGGCTGTTAAAATAAGTGGAATCGGCAGGAAAAACCTTATTAAAATACCTGTCAGAGATGACTTTTCAATGGATCCTGAAAAGCTGAGAGAAGCAATTTTCCATGATAAAAAGAATGGACATGTCCCTTGCTGCGTGGTTGCAACGTTAGGAACTACAGGAACAACCGCTGTTGATCCTTTAAGGGCTATAGGAGAGATCTGTCGCGAAAATGATGTATGGCTTCATGTTGATGCTGCAATGGCCGGCACAGCGCTTATTCTGCCCGAATTTCAATGGATGCTTGACGGGAAGGAATATATCGACAGTTTTGTTTTCAATCCTCATAAATGGATGTTTACAAACTTTGATTGTACGGCCTATTTTGTAAAGGATGCCCCTGCTTTGATCAAAACATTTGAGATTCTCCCGGAATATCTTAAAACGCGAACCAGAGGTAAAGTAAATGATTACCGCGACTGGGGAGTACCTCTGGGAAGAAGATTCAGAGCATTAAAACTATGGAGTGTAATCAGGACTTACGGGGTTGAAGGCCTCCGCTATAAAGTAAGAAATCATATAGGTATCGCAGCAGAACTTTCAGAAATGATCTCAAAAGAAATTGATTTTGAAATACTTGCCCCAGTAATTATTTGTGTTGTTTGTTTCAGGTATATTCCTGCAGGATATAATGAAGATCAGATAAATGTTTTTAATGAAAATCTGAATTACCGGCTTAATGATTCCGGAAAATTATATCTGAGCCATACGGTATTAAATGGCAGATATACACTAAGAATGGTTACGGCTCAGACAAACGTAACTCTCGAACATGTTCAGAAAGCCTGGCTTCTGATAAAGGAAACAGCCCGTAGTCTTATATCCTGAAAGGTTTACATCCTCCTTCTTCCGAAACTCATTCCGAATATATTAATATTGAACAGGAATTCAATAGAAGGTGGTCCACCTGCACTCTTCCATGCTGACTGAACTCCCGCGGAAATCATATATGGTATCCTGAGAACATAAAAATCAGCCAGCAAGTCCAATCCAAATGATTTGAAAGATACATTTTCAGAATTGTTATAAAGAGGTATCATACCATTGACAGCGTACTGATAGAATGCATTGCCGGGCCCCGATGCATAATCATAGAACAACCCCGACCGGATCCTTTTAAGGTAAAGAAGACTGGCAACATTGAAATCAGGATATACAAGCGGCATAACATAATCGGCTGAAAGAAAATTCATTTTGGTCGTAATGATATTAGTATAACCCCGGGGTAGTGACGAAAAGTTCCCATATAAAAATTCTGCAGGATTCTGCTTTTCAGTTTCTAGCCGGATTTTTATTCCATGGTTAGGAAAAATTCCCGGGAAATAAAATGCTGTTTTTAATGATACATCTGATCCATATAGAGTCCTGTCGAAGGGAGCATAGCGATAATTAAGATCGATTACCTGTGCCCACCTTGGGTATATATCACGAAGTGCCGACTGGTAATAATTTGTAAAATAGAGTCTTGTCGTTATAATGGTCTGACCATAATCAAAAGTACCGTTCTCTTTTATATAAATATATTGATTTTGGTAATCCGTTGAAAGAGAGGGTTGCAGAAACTCTGAGAAACTGCCTGATGAAAACTGAAGCGGGAAAGAAACGGTATTAATGAAGCTTATACCTGGCTTTATATCAGAAGGATTGGCAATGTTTTCCCCCATTTTACTTATTTGCGGAAGAGTACCATAATCGAGTTGTGATTCAAAAACCGGATACCACCCTTGCAAGGTTACCCTCGAATGGATGAGATTGCGTTTATCTGCTGAATACTCATAACCTAAAGTTGAGGTAACTGTATTTAAAGTATTCTGAGTCATAATAGAAACTCCGGGCCTTATACTCGCCGGATCGACATTAAGCTCTTTAATATCTACGTAGAATGGCATCCAGCTATGAAATCTGAAAAGATGCTGCCATTTTCTGTATGGTTCAGGTGTATATACATTGCTGCTATTGCCGGCATTTGATGCTGTCTTAATGTCAAATCTGTTGATGAGGAAAGATGAAGAACTTACATTGTCTTTAAGGACTCCCCGGGCTGATAAAATTGGAACACTACAGATATTGTTCCCGAGGTCGGTATAATCACTGAAAAAGAGCTTATTTCCGCCAGGGCTTACATCAATTGCCCCAAATCTTGAACGGGTAAGTCGCTCTGTTTTTTTATCTGGAGTCCGGAGATAAACATTATCTGTCCCCGATGAAGAACTTATAAAAATGAGGGAATCGTTTCTCAGGAATGAAGACTGAAGATCATCTCTCGCAGCTTCAATAAGGGTCTCCCATTCCTGACCCTCAAATTTGAATGACATGATTCCTTCCCCGGCATCTGCTAAGAAAATAAAAGTTACTTTCTTCCCATCTTGAGCCCATTGGGGGTGCTGAAGATAAACATTTCCGGGAGTAAGGACAGACTCTAAGACAGAACCGGTTTTAGCATCAATCAGGACAAGGCTGTTAATATTATTGACTGTGTTTTCCACTGCAACTATCTTACTCCCGTCAGGAGATATCGAGGCAGCAAGATATCTCGATTTTCGCGTAAATTTTATGACCTTGCTGGTTTTAATATCCATCAGTTTAATAATCGAATACTCTCTGTTTTCCCATCTCGGGTCAGTTTGTGTTTCAACCCAAACCAGCTTGCCTTTGGCATAAGAGATAAAAAATGGGTATAACTGTCCCGGTGTATGAATCCTTTTTTCTGTTTTTTCGATCGGATTAATGAGTACGAATGAGGAGGGGAGGGATAAGGAAGTTTTTATTGCAATAATACTGTCGGTGCCGGCAAATACCGGAGAATAGTAATCAATATATTTTCCACGTTTGTCTGGATTTGCCACTTCGTAATCCGCAGGGTTATCTTTGGAAACATTTTTTGTCCAGATAGTCTTCAGCGTATCGTAAGTTTCCTCCCAGAGTGTTTTCTTTCTTAAGCCGGAGCTTCTTGACAGGCTGATATTGACTGGGTTAAGAGTAAATGGTTGTTCACCGGTGAGCTTAAGTACTTTATTCCATATCTGAGGGTCATTTTTGGTCAGGGCCCAGGTCACCATCTGGTAACCGTATTCATAATAATCAGGAACAAAATCCTTAAATGAACCATTAAGTATCTTATCGTAGTTATAGGTTTTTTTATTATCAACTATAAGTGCTTTAAGCTGTTTCTGGAATGAAGGTGTTCGTCCTCTGCCTGATTGTGTAAGAACTGATTCGGCAAAAACTGCATCACCCTCAAGGAACCATGTAGGCAGAAGTGAAGCAACAATTCCTGTGAACTGTTCCCCGAATAACAGGGACATCCCTTTTGAAAAGCCCTGGTTTAATGATTCCATCTGAAGAACGTGAGCAAGTTCATGAATTGCCAGTTGTTTTTCCGGTGCAAGAGGAATGGTGTTCTGATCCGGAGTCGGATAAAGTTCCATCCGTCGTGGAGCCCAGGCTACATAACCATTTGACTGAATGGTAAAATTATGTATGACAACAGGGAGAGTAAATTTTTTTTCAGGAAAAAGTGACATAAGTTTTGAGTATGCTTCATCCAGCTCTTTTGCATACACAATTCCGCCGGGGCCGTATTTCTCAGGATAAATGACAGTGAACCGCCCTGTTTTTATCTGTTTCCATTTGAGAGATGCCGGATCCTGCCCTGTATCATAATATTGTGCAATGACAGCTTGTACTGAGAATAGTAAAACCGCATATAAAATAATTATTTTGTATCTCATTTAAAGAATTATTGCTCAAAAATAGCAAAATTAGTGAGCGATCATCTGTTCACAGTAGTATGAAAAAAATAAGTATTTTCGTCAGCTGAATTAACAGAAGATTTTCTGCAGATAAAGATAATAAGGAATGAAGAATTACAGGTTGATTAATAATATATCAGGGTGGGGCGTGTTTATTATTGCTGCGTTTACCTACCTGACTACTATAGAACCAACCGCAAGTCTTTGGGATTGCGGTGAATTCATTGCTTCTTGTTTTAAACTTGAGGTCGGGCACCCTCCGGGTAATCCGGTATTTATGGTAATGGGCAGATTCTTCACTCTTTTTGCAGGAAGTAATGTCTCAAAAGTTGCAGCAATGGTCAATTCCATGTCAGCACTTGCAAGCGCATTTACTATCCTCTTCCTGTTCTGGACTATTACTCACCTTGCAAAGAAAATCCTTATAAAGAATGAAAATCATTATAATACCGGAAGGATTATTGCAGTTATGGCTGCAGGCATCGTTGGAGCAATAGCATATTCCTTTTCAGACTCCTTCTGGTTTTCAGCAGTTGAAGGTGAAGTATATGCATCATCTGCGTTTTTTACTGCTCTGGTTTTCTGGGCAATCCTGAAATGGGAGGATGTAGCCGAAGAAAAATATGCCGACAGGTGGATAATCCTTATAGCTTTTCTGATTGGTCTTTCAATTGGAGTCCATCTTCTTAACCTCCTCACGCTCCCGGGAATAGTTCTTGTCTATTATTTTAAGAAATTCGAATTTTCCTGGAAAGGTTTTTCAATCTCATTAGTGACTTCGATAATACTTCTGTCACTGCTGATGTATGGAATAATGCCGGGGATTGTAATTATTTCTTCAAAATTCGACTGGTTTTTCGTGAATACTCTTGGCCTTCCTTCAAATAGCGGGATGGTTTTCCATGTTATCCTTGTAGCAGTACTGTTTATTTTTGCAGTTAAATTCTCATTTTCATCGGCAAACAGAGTAAAAAACGGGGTTTTTGCCATAGCAGCCCTTTTCTTTACAGGAATCTGGGTAATCTCCGGTTCCGCTGTTCTTAATATACTGGTGCTCATGATAATATCCGGAGTAACCTGGTTTATGGCCGGAAAGAGCAGAACCACTCTTAATACTTTACTTACAGCTATAATGGTTATACTTATCGGATATTCTGCGAATGCGATTATTGTGATAAGATCGTCTGCAAGTACTCCGCTGAATGAGAATAATCCATCAAATCCATTTAACCTTCTCTACTTTCTGAACAGGGAGCAATACGGCGAACGGCCCTTATTTAAGGGGCCTTATTATAATGCGCCTGTTACGGATTATGTAGACGGAAAGCCTAAGTATGCTCTTGAGAATGGAAAGTATATCATAACAAGTCATAACCTTGAACGAGTATACGATCCGAGATTTGTCACTCTTTTTCCAAGAATGTGGAGCGATCAGCCTGACCATCAGGATGTTTACAAGCAATGGGGAAGGGTTACGGGAACCCCTGTACAGGTTACGGACCATTCGGGTGATAAGAAGGTACTGAAGAGACCAACATTCAGAGAGAACCTTCGATTTATGTTCTCATACCAGTTTGGTTACATGTACTTCAGATATTTCATGTGGAATTTTTCGGGTAAACAAAATGACACACAGGGAACCGGGGGTACAGTAAACGGGAACTGGATCACAGGGATCAAATTCCTGGACGAACCAAGACTTGGAACTTCTGATTTGCCGGGGGATATGAAAACTGACCCCTCCAGGAACAAGTATTATCTTTTACCATTTATTCTGGGTCTTGCCGGGATGTTCTATCAGTTGAACCGTGATAATAAAAACTGGGGAATAATTCTTTTTCTGTTTGTAATGACCGGAATAGCAATTGTGGTATATCTGAATCAATATCCAAACCAGCCACGGGAAAGGGACTATGCCTATGCCGGATCATTTTACTTTTTCTCAGTATGGATAGGTTTGGGAGTGCTTGCCCTGTTCGAAGGTTTATCAAAACTTACCAGCGAGAAAATTGCTGCTCCGGTTGCCGGGCTACTGTGCTTTCTTGCAGTACCTGCAGTTATGGGTGCAGAAAACTGGGACGATCATGACCGTTCCGGGCGATATCTTGCACGCGATGTTGCTTTTGACTATCTGAATTCCTGTGCCCCTGATGCTATCCTCTTTACAAATGGCGATAACGACACTTTCCCTTTATGGTATGCCCAGGAGGTAGAAGGTGCAAGGACAGACGTTCGAGTATGCAATCTGATGCTTCTTAATACCGACTGGTATATCGACCAGATGAAAAGCAGAATTTACGGGTCTGCTCCTCTTCCCGTTACATTGCCGGTTAGAAAATATTACGATGGGATTAACAATCAGCTCTTCATAGTTGAAAAAACAAAAGACCCGGTTGATATTTCAACGATAATTGATTTTGTAAAAAGCGATAACAAGGCGACAAAAGTACAGGTTTCCTCTACAGAAATACTGGATATTATTCCATCGCGGACAATCAGAATTCCTGTTGATAAAGCAAAAGTACTTGCCTCGGGAACTGTTAAACCCGGAGATGCAGATAAGATTGTTCCATATATTGATATCAAGCTTAAAGGGAATTCAATACTGAAAAGCCAGCTAATTGTTCTTGATATTCTGGCACATAATAACTGGGAACGCCCTATATACTTTGTTACCGGATATCATAATGATGCTTTGGGTCTTGAGGAATATTTTCAGCTGGAAGGACTTGCCTATCGTTTGGTACCTATAAAATCTCAAAACAAAAGCTGGATTGATTACGGACGGATTGATACTGATATTTTGTACCAGAATATGATTAAGAAATTTGTATGGGGGGGTGCAAATAAGAAAAATGTAGATATTGATTATAACCACGAACGCACAATTATTGTTGTCAAAGCCAGGTTGAACTATGCAAGGCTTGCAAAAGCTCTTGCTGCAGAGGGGAAAAATGAAAAGGCAATTGAAACGCTTAATTTTTGTATGAAGGCGCTCCCTCTTGAAAAAATCCCCTACGATCCCTATATGGCTGATATAGTTGAAGCTTATTTTGCAGCCGGGGCTACGGAGAAAGCCGTTGAAATGACCAATGCGTTTTGCGATTACTATTATAAGAGACTCGATTATTTCCTTAAGCAAAAACCTTTTATTATCAATTTTGCTGAATTTGAGATTCAGACGGCTATTCAGTACACATCTAAAGTTGCGAATATCTGTACTGCTAACGGAAAACCGGAAATGGGCGAAGCAATTACAAAAAAACTTGAGAGTTATTACACAGATTATGTCAAGGTAATACAACCTGCAGCAAAGTGATTCCAGCTTTGGGAGATCCAGTTTTCCGTAACACCCCCTTTTCATTCCCCCCAAGGGGGGAAAAACATATATTGTTTTAATATAATTTGCCTAAATACCAGAGCATTATCTCCCCCCTTGGGGGAGATGTCAGCGAAGCTGACAGAGGGGTTATTATTAGTGAAGAATAGTAATAGGTAATTTAAGGTATTTTTCGAGAAGAAAAAAGATTTTTTCCGGGTAAATGGGTTTTAAAACATATTCATTGCATCCCGCGATATAGGCTTCTGTTTTTGCCTGTTCGGAAGAATAGGCTGTAATCATTACAACCGGAGTGCTTTTTCTGTCTTTCCTGAGTATTCTTATGCATTCGATCCCGTTAATCAACGGAACAAGAAAATCCATAAAAACCAGGTCAATTGGCTTGTTTCCCTGGGCTAAATAATCAATAAACTCTTTTCCGGTATGAAATATCATTACATCAGCACCCGAATTTTTCAGCAACGTTTCATAGTACCTGATCGAAGGCAGGTCATCCTCAACAATTACTATATTCTTGCCTGTAAGTTCTAAGTTGCTGATATTCAATGTCATTTATTGGGCCGATTAAACTTGTATAAAAATACGATAAGAAAAGGATCTTGAGTCTTCATATTTACGCAATTATTAACATTTTATCAACATAGTTCAAAATATGAAGTCAGGAGATATTTGTTTTCTTGAATTAATTTGTGCAATTTCGTATTAATAAATCCTCGATATCATGTTAAGACAAATTCGCTTTATCAGAGTTTTGGTCCTTTCTTTGGGATTGTTATTAGTGTTCAATTATACTTTTGGACAGGCAGGTTTAAATAACGGTACAAGGGCCGTTTTTATTTTTGATATAGCAAAGTACATTGATTATGGACCAACCTTTGCAGATTCTTCCGTTTTCAAAATTGGTGTTCTTGACAAGACCTCGGAATTATTCTGGGAGATGGGCAACCTTGCAAAAACCAGAAAAACAATTCAGGATAAACCAGTTCAGTTAGTTGTTTTCAGAAGTGAGGATCAGATCCTGCATACCCAGTTGTTATATATTAATAAAGCGAGTGGCTTTAATATGAATAAAGTTAGAACAAAGCTGGATGGACATCAAACGTTATTATTAACAGAGGGATATGAATTCAGGGAATCGATGATAAATTTTATCGGAGCGGAAGGAGAAATGCCGAAATACGGAGTTAATGAAGATATGATCAATAAAGCCGGAATGAAGGTGAATTCAAATGTGATGTTTCAGGCCATAAAAACTAAGGAAGACTGGGAGAATCTCTTTGGCAAGGCCAGCGAACAGATTGTAATTCAAAGGGACACAATCAAGCAACAATTGGAAATGATAACCGCTCAAAAGGCTGAAATTCTTCATCAGAAGGCCCTTCTGGATAGTCTCGACAAAGAGATAGAAACTAAGGAGAAGACATTGACCGAGAAGCAAAAAGTACTTGACAAACAATTTGTACAGATCAGCAAACAAAAAGGAGAAATTTCAGTTCAGAAACAGACAATAGTTGTGCAGCAGACAGAGGTTCAGGTTCAAAAGGACACTCTTTCAAACCAGAAGGGAAAAATTGTAGTTCAGATGGCGAAGATTGATGGCCAGTTGAAAATGATAGGAGAACAGGAGAATAAGATAAAGGTTCAGCTTGAGGCAATCGAAAAACAAAAACTGGTTCTTTATTTTGTTCTTCTGGCTCTGCTTCTCGTGAGTATTCTCGGTTATTATATTTACAGGAGTTACAAGATCAAGAAAGAGGCAAATATTAAGCTCGAAGAAAAGAACAGAACGATCTCCTTACAAAAGGATGAGATTGAAAAGCAAAGGGATCTTGCTGCTGCCCAGAGAGACCAGATAGCATATCAGAAGAGGCATATAGAAGACAGTATTATGTATGCCAAGAGGATACAGACTGCATTGATTCCATCTCTGGAACTTTTCAGCGATAAGCTTGAACACTTCGTTATATATAAACCTCTTGCAATCGTCAGTGGTGATTTTTATTGGGTAAGCGCACAGGCCAATCCTCAGGTGATAATTTCAGCCGACTGTACAGGACATGGTGTCCCCGGAGCATTTATGAGTATGCTCGGAGTAACATTGCTTAACGAAATTATTAATGGTAAGCATATTCTGATGCCCGACCAGATAATTGAAAACCTGCGTCAGGGAATAATAAAATCATTAAAACAGGTTGCAGAAGAAGATAGTATTAAAGACGGGATGGATATTGCCGTGTGTGTTGTTGATTTCGATAGAAATATTCTATGGTATGCCGGAGCCAATAGTCCGCTATACCTGGTGAGAGCAGGAGAATTGACTCACTACAGGGCTGATAAAATGCCTGTAGCAATTCATTATAAAATGGAGCCATTCACGCTGCATAAAATTGATATTCAGAAGGGGGATGCATTCTATATCTTTTCTGATGGTTATGCTGATCAGTTTGGCGGGCCAAAACAGAAAAAATTCATGTCGATGCAGCTCAGGGAAACACTTGTCGCTATGGCAGGGATGCCGATGCTTCAACAAGGAGAAAGGCTAAATGAAATATTTGAAGAGTGGCGTGGCGACAGCCCTCAGATTGATGATGTGACTTTAATCGGGGTCAGGTATTGATTATCTGCAGACCCATTTGGTTGTGACACCTAATAATGTGGAATTAGGGGTAGCTTCAATAGCAATTAACTCCGCATCGCAATATTCCGTGTCACTGCCGGCCGTAACCAGATTCCCGCCTGAATCGTATGTATTATGCGAGCAAACCTTGCAATTCTTCTGGCATGATGTAAATGACAATGCAACAAAAACAAATCCGGCAGCATACATTAAAATCCTTTTCATATAGGTTATTTTATAAACAAAGATACTAAAACTCTTTTCTTCAAAGTAAAGATTTCTTATAAAATGGTCTCACCTGTAAAATATTAATGAGAATGATGCATCAAATCTTTAAAATGCCAGTCATTTGAGCAGGAATGAAAATATTTATAAATTGCATAAAAATTAATTGTCATGGAAGATTCAAAAATGAAAAAGCATGTAACCGTAGTTGGAGCTATTCAAATTGGATTCGGGTTATTTGGTCTGATTGCAGCGGTTGCCGCTTTCTTTGCACTGAATTTTGCGAGAAGTCAGGTTGGGGATGATGCGGTGGCTAATGGGGTATTGAAATTATTATCAATCAGTGTTCCTCTTCTGATCGGGTTCCTGTCGACACTTGGCCTCGTAGGAGGAATAGGGCTTTTTACTTATCAGTCATGGGCAAGATACCTGGTAATTGTTGTCTCAGCTCTGGGATGTCTGAATATACCTATAGGAACCTTGAAAGGCGTATATGCTCTTTGGGTATTATTGCAGGATGAAACAGTTAAGCTGTTCGAAAAGAAATAATTTTTAAAAAATTATTGATGTAGAGACGCCCAATTTGGGCGTCTCTACGTATTTTTGTCGTTTGAATAAAATTCTCTGTTATGGCTGACGACAATAAGATCATTTTTTCAATGTACAGGGTTGGAAAATCATTTCCCCCTCACAGACAGGTACTTAAAGACATTTCGCTGTCGTTCTTCCTTGGTGCCAAAATCGGGATAATCGGTTTGAACGGATCAGGGAAGTCAACACTTCTGAAGATTATTGCAGGCATGGAAAAGGAATACCAGGGAGAGGTCACATTTCTTCCGGGTTATTCCGTAGGGCACCTTTCACAGGATCCGTTGCTGGAAGATAACCGTACTGTCAGAGAAATTGTAGAGGAGGGTGTGAAGGAAATTATGGAGATTATTAAAGAATTCGAAAAAATAAACAACAGCTTTGGCGAACCGGAAGTTTATGAGAATCCCGATAAAATGCAGCAACTTATGGACAGGCAGGCTGTGCTGCAGGAGAAGATTGACTATTCAGACGGCTGGAATATCGAACATAAGCTTGAACGTGCAATGGATGCCCTGCGGTGTCCTGACAGTAACGCGAGGGTTAATGTCCTTTCAGGCGGTGAGCGCAGAAGAGTAGCTTTATGCCGGTTGCTTTTACAACAACCCGATATATTGCTGCTCGATGAACCAACAAACCATCTCGATGCCGAATCGGTGCAATGGCTCGAAACAACGCTCAAACAGTACAAAGGAACTGTTATCTGCATCACTCACGACCGTTATTTCCTGGATAATGTTGCCGGATGGATACTGGAACTTGACAGGGGTGAAGGAATACCCTGGAAAGGCAACTATTCTTCGTGGCTTGAACAGAAGACAAAGAGACTTGAGTCGGAAGAAAAGGGAAATGTCAAAAGAAGAAAGATTCTTGAACGTGAGCTTGAATGGGTAAGGATGTCTCCAAAAGCACGCCATGCAAAATCAAAAGCAAGGTTAGGCGCGTATGAAAACCTTCTTAACCAGGATGTTAAACAGAAGGAAGACAAGCTTGAAATATTTATTCCAAATGGGACCAGGCTTGGTGATAAAGTTATAGAGGCCAGATCAGTCACGAAATCATTTGATGATAAATTGCTTTTTGAAGATCTTGAATTCAGCCTGCCTCCTAACGGAATTGTCGGTGTTATCGGTCCGAATGGCGCCGGAAAGACAACTCTTTTCAGAATGATAATAGGACAGGAAGAGGCGTCAAATGGGACATTTAAAATAGGTGAAACTGTTACACTCGGATATGTTGATCAGGCACATTCAGCAATTGATCCTGCCAAAACTGTCTATGAAGTTATATCCGGAGGTCAGAACGATGTAATGGTAGGAAACCGCCTGGTAAATGCCAGAGCTTATGTCGCCCGTTTTAATTTCACAGGAGCCGATCAGGAAAAGAAATGTGGTATCCTGTCAGGAGGGGAGAGAAACAGGCTGCATCTTGCTCTTACATTGAAATCAGGGGCAAATGTTCTTCTTCTCGATGAACCAACAAACGATATCGATGTCAATACTCTGAGAGCGCTGGAGGAAGGTCTTGAGAATTTTGCAGGTTGTGCTGTAATTATTTCCCACGACAGATGGTTTCTCGACCGGGTCACAACTCACATGCTGGCTTTTGAAGGTGACTCAAAAGTCGTTTGGTTTGAAGGTAATTACTCCGACTATGAAGAGAATTATAAGAAGAGGGTTGCTGATACAACTCCGGCAAGGATAAAATATAAGAAATTAGTGTAGCGGTGACAGTTGCATAAGATTGCTTCGCTTCGCTCGCAATGACAGTGCCTGATAAAATAAAAGAGCGGAAAAAGCGTTAAGGACTTACCCGGAGAATATGTTTAGCGACTGAATAAATTGCAAAGCTTAAGTGGTTTAATTGGCAGATTTTAAGAAACATAGAATAAATTACAATAACAGATTACCTGAATGAAAACTAAGAATATATCATCTTTTGTATCAACTCTTATCATCATTTTATTGGCTGTTCAATCTTCATCCGGGGCCGTTGTTTCCAGAGATTCTTTGAATGTACCTTTATTTGGCAAAGTTTATATTTATAACCGTACGACCACACCTCAGAATGTAATTCTGATGATTTCCGGAGATGGCGGCTGGAAATCGGGGGTTATTGGTTTTTCTCAGACATTTTCTCAGATGAACACGCTGGTTATCGGAGTTGATATTCTGCAGTATTATAAAGATCTCAGACAACGCACAGATGATTGTTATAATGTTGCAGCAGATTTTGTACAACTGACGACTGTGCTTGAAAAGAAGTACGATTTTCCTGATTATATGCCGCCAGTAATCATGGGATATTCAAGCGGCGCAACACTTGTTTATGGGATATTGGCACAAGAGCTGCCCGGAACATTTATCGGAGGAATTTCTGTTGGGTTTTGTCCCGACATGGAGCTTCCTAAGATGCTGTGTGAGATTAATGGTCTGGCAGTGACAGCTGATGTTCCGGGGAAACGATTTATTCTTCAACCCGATGATAAACTTGAAAATTCATGGATAGTACTTAACGGGCGGTTAGATAAGATATGCAATTATCCGACAGTAGTGGATTTTGTGTCCAGAACAAAAAGTGCGGAATTAGTCACTTTGCCAAAAGTCGGCCATGGTTTTTCAAAGTGGAACGATTTTATGCCACAATGGAAAGATGCCTATAACCGGTTAATCTCAAAATATGAAAAAGATAAACCACCAAAGGTAGATATAGGCCAGGTTAAGAACCTCCCGGTAGTTATTACAAATTCCAAAATTCAGGACAGGCAGGCTCCGGTCGCCTTATTGATTTCAGGTGATGGCGGATGGTATGGGTTTGAACAGTCAATTGCCGATAATCTTGCCAAACAGGGAATTCCGACAGTCGGTCTGGATTCAAAAAAATATTTCTGGAACCGGCGTACTCCTGAAGAGACCGCCTCAGACATAGCTAAAGCTCTGAATTTTTATGGTAAAGAATGGGGCAGAGAGAAGTTTGTTATTGTAGGTTATTCTTTAGGCGCTGAAATTGTTCCGTTTATTGTAAACAGGTTACCGGAAGAGTTAAAAACAAAGATTGAATCTGTAGTACTCTTATCTCCGGCCACAACTACCGACTTTGAGATACATATTTCAAATATGCTGGGTATAGGTAACCGGAATAATACCTACAATACAATGGATGAGATCATTAAGATGCAAAGCGTACCAACACTTATTATCTTCGGAGACGGGGAGAAAACGGGGATCCCGGGATTATTGAGCGGAACTTCGATAACAATCCGAAAAATACCCGGGGATCATCATTATAAATTTAACCTGCCGCTGATTATGCAGACTATGAAAGAGAATAAAGTATTCTGAAAATAGTAACTTTGGATTAGTTAAGTCCATGACAGAAGAAAACTCATCAGCCTCCATCCGGAACTTTTTCAAAGAAAAAGTCTTCATATTTCTTAATGAAAATGCGAAGCTGATTACCCAATTTCTTTTTACTGCTCTTTTTATAATTCTGGCAGCATGGTTTACCTTTCATCAGAAACATGAACTGTTAACTGTCAGGCATATTCTTTCAGATGCAAATAAGTATTGGGTAATCGTTGGTCTGGGACTTGTTATCTTTTATATTTTTATTCAGGGAGTGATGTATGTGACATCTTTTGCTTCAATTGGCACGCGCCTGAAGCTCTGGGATGCAATTATTCTATTCCTCAAACGCAATTTCATCAGTGTTTTTCTGCCGGCTGGTGCAGTATCCTCACTGGCATTTTTCAGTAATGAAATAGAAAAAAAGGGGATCACCAGGACACAGGTTTATTTTGCCTCTTCCATTTATGCCTTTGTTGGAATCCTTTCTGTAGTTATTGTGGCTATACCCGCTTTCCTGTTTGTTGTATCAGGAGGGAGTTTGGGAATGGGAAAATGGTATGCACTTGCAGGAGTTATGCTTATTTTGTTGTTGTTTGTTTTTGTTTATTTTTCGCTTCTGAGAAAAGGGCAACTTTACTATTGGATTATAAAGATTTATCCTAAGGCAGAACTTTTCATTGAGGAACTGAAGAACAACAAAATTAACAACAAACAATTTATTTATACAGTTTTAATCTCAATCCTGATTGAATTTGTAGGAATAGCACATGTTTATATATCGATGATAGCCCTGAATTTTTCCCCTTCACTGTCAACTGCAATAATTGCTTATATAGTTGTAGTAATATTTCTTATTGTATCACCATTTCTGCGTGGACTGGGGGCAATTGAAGTTTCAATGGTTTATGTTCTTACTCATTCCGGATTCACTAATGCTGATTCGATAGCAATAACCCTGCTTTTCAGGTTTTTCGAATTCTGGCTCCCGCTTTTTACAGGTGTAGTGAGTTTCATGTTAAAGGTTGATAAATTGATAATGCGGATTTTTCCGGCAGTTTTGATCTTTGTTCTTGGTATTGTAAACATCATTTCCGTATTAACGCCTGCACTTCCTGACAGGCTCAAGCTGCTAAAAGATTATCTGCTTGTTGATTTTGTGAGCTTTTCGAACAGTTTTGTATTTGTTGCAGGATTATTTCTGCTTGTCACAGCAGCTTTTATGTTAAGGGGATTACGTACAGCATGGTGGTTTGCAGTAGCGCTGAGTATTATTTCAATCTTTGGAAATATTGCCAAGGGTATCGATTATGAAGAAGCAACTATAGCATTTCTGATAGTCGGCTCACTGATAGCAACAAGAAAAGAGTACCATGTAAAAACAAATCCAAAGCTGGGAACGGTGGGATTACAGACAGCCATGTTAAGCATGGCAGCTGTAATGTTTTATGGCGTGGTTGGATTCTACTTCCTCGATAAAAGGCACTTTCATATTGACTTCAATATTTTTCAGTCGTTCCGGTACACGCTTCAGAACTTTTTTCTCATTGGCAGCAATGATCTTATCCCGCACGATGCTTTCGCCCGTGATTTTATTTACCTGATCAAGATAAGCGGTTTTGCTTCAATTGCATTTTTAATCTATTCACTTGTAAGGCCTTATGTTTACAGAATTACTCCCGAGGCGGAAGAAATTGAGCATGCAAAAGCTCTTACAAAACAGTTCGGAAATTCCGCTCTCGACTTTTTTAAAACATATTCTGATAAATTAATATTTGCACCTCTTGAGGTTAATGCGTTTATTGCCTATCGCGTAAGCAGAAATTTTGCAGTGGTTCTGGAAAATCCTGTTGCAGAAAACATAGAGGAAATGAAAAGATGCATAGCCTCTTTCAGCAAATACTCTTATGATAACGGACTTAAAGAAATTTATTACCGGGTTCCAAAAGAGAGTCTGCCTGCTTACAATGAACTATCAAAAAAGAGTCTTTTCCTGGGTCAGGAGGGAGTAGTTGACCTTAACTCCTTTTCACTTGAAGGGGGTGAAAAAAAATCTATAAGAAATGCATTGAATAAGATTAATGATCAGGGATATACAACACATATAAATGCTCCTCCTCTCCGTGACGGGCTGATACAAAAACTAAAAGCTGTAAGCGATGAATGGCTGAAACTTACAGAACGGGAAGAAATTATCTTTTCACAAGGGATATTTGTTGAAAAAGAGATAAAAGAACAAACAGTAATCTCCGTAGAAAACAGTGAAGAAAAGATAATTGCATTTTTAAATATCATTCCGGACTATGTAAAAAACGAAGGTACCTATGACTTACTGAGGAAAACAGCAGATGCGCCCAATGGCATTATGGATTATATTCTGATAGAACTTTTCAAATATTTCAAAGCCAATGGGATACAATATATTAACCTGGGTTTTGCACCTATGTCAGGACTAAATGATCCTCATAATTTTACAGAAAAATCAATGAAGTTTGCTTATGAAAAGATTCGTTCCTTTTCTAATTACAAGGGGCAACGGGATTATAAAGAAAAATTTAATCCAAAGTGGAACGATAGATATCTGATTTACAGCAACGATTATGATCTGCTTCAGGTTCCCGGAGTATTGGCCCAGGTAATCAAGCCCTGAAATCTAATTTTATATTATTAGTGACATTATTAATTTGGAGATTCCTCGTCCGCCGTGTTATACTTCACAATTTCGGTAACAAATTTTATGTTGTTTTTTAAAGATTTTTACCCCCTTTCATTTTCCCCCAAGGGGGAAAGGTTTTTGACTCCTTCCCCCTTGGGGGAAGGCTGGGAAGGGGGTAACTTGCTAAAAAAAATGACTTCAATCTATATCTTAATAATATGTTACCTTTATTGTGAAGAATTACACCGCCGGCAGGCGGAGGAATAAGGAACCGAGCACGCATGCGTGCGAGCTCACCGAAGGTAATCTCCAAAATGGAATATATTGTCAACACTCGTTAATACGAAAATAATTACCATTTTTGTATTATCAGTTAATCACAATAAAATGAAGCGACATCTTACTCTTGCCTGTTTACTATTTTGTATATACTTATCTTCTTATTCTCAAAGCTTTACAGACACCAACCTTCCCATTGTATTAATAAATACTGATGGCGGAGTTGATATACCTGATTCTCCCAGGGTATTTGCCAACATGACAATAATTTATCGGGGTGCAGGTCAAAGGAATTATGTTACTGATCAGAATACACCGGCATATTTAAACTACAACGGTCGTATAAACATTGAAATAAGAGGTTCCAGCTCACAGACATTGCCAAAAAAACAGTTCGGACTCACGACGTATAAGGCGGATAATGTTACAAAAGTCAATGTAAGCCTGCTTGGATTGCCGGCTGATAATGACTGGGTTCTTAACGGACTTGGATTCGAGCCATCGCTTATTCGCGATTACCTCTGCTATAATTTATCGCGGATGATCGGGGAATACGCGAGCAGAACTGTTTATTGTGAAGTGATGATAAATGGCTCTTACAATGGATTGTATGTTCTGCAGGAAAAAATA
This sequence comes from Bacteroidales bacterium, assembly GCA_003141715.1. Classification (GTDB taxonomy): domain Bacteria; phylum Bacteroidota; class Bacteroidia; order Bacteroidales; family VadinHA17; genus LD21. The sequence continues at coordinate 29,324 of PLNF01000105.1, forward strand.
AAACAGGGATCCGACAGGGTTGATGTAATGAAAATAGGAACTTTGGATAATTCTTTTCCGAACGTTACCGGAGGATATATCACAAAAGCTGATAAAACGAATGCGGATGATCCGGTTGCCTGGACAATGCCCAGTAATGTTCCAAATAATGATGTCACATTCATCCATTCTCTTCCAAAGCCGGAAGATGTAACTCCACAGCAAAACGACTATATCCATTCTCAGTTTTTATTGCTGGCCAGTGTCGCTGCATCAGGAAATACGTCTTTAGAAAATGGATATCCGTCTCTGATCGATATCCCCTCTTTTGTAGATTTCATGATAATAAGTGAGTTGTCTGCGAATGCCGATGCTTATCAGTACAGCACCTATTTTTATAAAGACAGAAACGGTAAGTTGAACGCGGGACCTATATGGGACAATAATCTTACTTTTGGGAATGACCTGTTTCTCTGGAACTATGACAGGAGTAAAACAAATACATGGCAATTTTCCAACGGAGATAATGAAGGTCCGAAATTCTGGAGAGACCTGTTCAACAACGCGGAGTTCAAATGTTACCTGTCGAAAAGATGGAATCAGCTTATCCAACCCGGCCAGCCTTTAAATATTGCGGTTATTGAAGCCTTAATTGACCAGACTATTGATACTATCAGCGAAGCATCGGTTAGGGAAAATATGAAATGGGGCACCGTGCCCAATCTTTCATCGGAGATAAATAATATGAAAGACTGGCTGAAACAAAGAATTGCCTGGATAACAACAAATATTGGTCCATATTCAGCTTGCAGCAATATGGAAACTCCTCCACTGGTAATTACCAAAATCATGTACAATCCGAATACAAGTGCTGATTTTCCAATCAGCAATGACCAGGAATTCATTGAAATACAAAATACCGGGAATAAAACTATAGACCTGACCGGGGTTTATTTCAGCGGAACAGGATTTGTATATCAATTCCCTGCCTATTCTGAAATTTTTGCAGGCTCACGAAAAATACTCGCCAGTAATTCAGCCGTTTTCATGGCAAAATATGGGATTCCTCCTTCAGGGCAGTTTACAAGGAATTTATCAAATAAAGAAGAGAAACTTGTCCTGGCGGATGGGTTTGGAAATGTAATTGACAGTGTAACTTATTCAAATCTTCCTCCATGGCCGAATGCCAATGGTAACGGGTACTACCTGGAATTAATCGATCCATTATCAGATAATAGTATTGCGACTAACTGGACTGCATCAACAAATACTATTGTATCTGTTAAAGAGACTGAAAACAGCATGAGTTTGAAGTTTTATCCTATACCAGTAAAAGATAATCTCAGGATAGAATCTTCTGGTACAATTAAAATTGTGGAAATATTTGATTTTCAGGGAAGATTAATGCGAAAAATTGAAGTTAATTCCGGATTTTATAAACTTGATATGAGTTCTTGTTCTCAAGGGATTTACATGATTCAGGTAATTACACCGGGCAGGAATTTTATGCAAAAAATTATCAAAAACTAAAGTCACTCCCTTCAGTCACACAACAAACTTATAGATTTTCTGTTTATAGGAATGTGTATATAAGAATTGATTCGTCAAAGAATCAATAAGGTGAAGATAATATTGTGAAACATGGGGTTGACTTAAAGTCCTTTGTGGTAAAAGAAAAAGCCATTAACCACTAAGGATCACAAAGTACGACACAAAGTAACACTAAGGTAAAATGAAATATCTGACACCTTTTTTGACACCCCCCTATATAGATTGAATGACAACAAGAATATGTTTTTTAATGATCATTTTCTCATTTTTGATCTTACGACCGGGTCTTTCTGAGAATGAAACACCAAAATCAGCAACTATAAGTGGTTTTATCAGGGATGCCAAAACCGGTGAAACACTAACCGGCGCTGTAATTTATCCTAAAGAGAATCCGACAATAGGAATTACTTCAAATTCTTATGGATATTTTTCCCTAACACTTCCTACCGGGGGATATTCATTAATAGTTCAATTCATGGGGTATAAAACCAAAATTATTCCGCTGGAATTAAAAGAGAACATGAAAGTTTCTTTTGATATGGAGGAAGAATCAATCGCTTTAGAGGAAATTACAATAACCGGTGAAAAAAATAATAATAATGTTGTGCAAAGTGAGTTGATATCAAAGATCAATGTTAAGGAAATTCAGAATATACCTGTTATTCTTGGCGAAAAGGATATTTTAAAAACCATTCAGCTGCTGCCCGGAGTAGCACCTGCCGGAGAGGGCAATGCAGGGTTTTATGTACGCGGCGGAGGTGTTGACCAGAACCTTATCCTGCTTGACGAAGCACCGGTCTATAACCCATCACATTTACTTGGGTTCTTTTCAACTTTTAACTCCGATGCTATAAAGGATATTACATTATATAAGGGCGGTTTCCCTGCAGAATATGGCGGGCGATTGTCATCGGTAGTTGACATTAAAATGAATGAAGGCAACAATAAGGAATACCATGTGTCAGGAGGCATCGGGCTTATCGCTTCACGTTTAGCTGTCGAGGGACCAATAGTTAAGAACAAAGGTTCCTTCATGATAGCTGCCCGTAGAACATATGCCGATCTTTTCCTTAAACTTCTTCCCCGTACCGGACCGGATTCCATTGCGAGTAAATCAACTCTTTATTTTTACGATCTGAACATGAAAGTCAATTATCAGTTTTCAGAAAAAGACCGGTTGTATTTTTCATGTTACTTCGGCAGGGATGATTTCAACCTTGGCGGTACCGTGGGTCTCAATTGGGGAAATGTCACTGCCACAGCCAGATGGAACCACATTATCAACGATAAAATATTTTCCAACACTTCGTTGATTTACAGCAAGTATAGTTATAATTTTAATGTGGCTGTCGGCAGTAAAACCATGAATGTAATATCACAAATTCAGGACTGGAACCTGAAAGAGGACCTTAATTATTATCTGAATTCTAACAATACGATCAAATTTGGTTTCAATTCCATTTATCATACATTCGTTCCCAGTAAAGTTGACAGTACTGTTTTTTTCCACGTCAGATCTGTAGATAACCGCTATGCGCTGGAAAATGCGCTTTACATTTCCAATGAACAGACAATTTCACCTCATCTTAAGGCAACATACGGATTGCGCTATTCGCTTTTCAGTTCAATAGGGCCGGGTACAGTATACACTTATGATCAGGTAGCGGATGTTGTGGATTCGGCAACATATCCTAAAGGAAAATTTTTCAATACATACGGTGGATTTGAACCAAGATTACTGGTGAATTATATCATCAATGACTCAAGCTCGGTCAAAGTTTCATACGCAAGAACACGCCAATACATACATTTGTTATCGAACACAACTTCATCAACGCCATTTGATCTGTGGGTCCCGAGTAATATTAATATTTTACCGGAGATTGCTGATCAGTATACTCTTGGTTATTTCAGGAATTTTTCAAATAACATGTATGAAACATCAGTGGAAGTTTATTATAAAACTCTGCAAAACCAGATTGATTACCGTAACGGGGCCAATCTTATCCTGAATAACAAAGTGGAATCGCAATTGGTATTTGGGAAAGGATGGGGATATGGTGCTGAATTTCTGATCAGGAAAAAATATGGAAAACTGACAGGTTGGATAAGCTATACCTTATCCAGAGCGAAACGGAAATTCCCTGATATCAATGAAGGCAACACATTCCTGGCAAAACAAGACAGACCAAATAACATAGCTATTGTTGGTATGTATGAGCTCAATCCGAAACTCACTTTTTCGGCCACATGGATTTTTATAAGCGGTAACCCTGTTACATTTCCAAGCGGCCGGTATGCTGTCGATGGCAATATTGTACCATATTATACCGAACGGAACGGTTATCGGATGCCCGATTATCACAGGTTAGACATTGGTCTTACCTGGCAGCGGAAAAAAACCGCCTCATTTGAGAGTAACTGGAATTTCTCAATCTACAATGTTTATGCACGTGCGAATGCTTACGCAATAAACTTTCAGCAGGATCCCAATGACCCCACGAAAATGCAGGCAGTGCAATTATCTCTCTTCAGGTTTGTTCCCGCCATTACCTATAATTTCAAGTTTTAAAAGGTAAACAGAAATGAAAATAAGAACGAAAATATCACTTAAGGACGCACTCGAATTTTTTTTATCATTGGTAACTATTTTTGTATTCCAGGGTTGTGAGAAAGTTATCAATGTAGATCTGAACGAAGCTGCACCACATATAGTTATCGAAGGGTTGATTTACGACACACGAGGTCCTTATACGGTCACAATAAGTAAATCAGGGAGTTATTTTAACCAGCCTGTTTTGCAAACGGTTTCAGGAGCACAGGTTATAATAACTGACAGTTATGGTATAACCGAAACTTTAAACGAAACAGCATCCGGCGTTTATATTACTTCAAAAACAAGGGGAATTCCGGGAAGAACATACACTTTAAAAGTTATATCCGACGACCAGGAATATGATGGGACTTCAACTATGTTCAGTCATGTCAATATCGATTCTTTGAGCCTGGTAAAAAACCAGTTACAACGTTTAGATCTCGGTGAGAACACTCATAACCAAACTCATGTTGATATTCATTGTTTTTTCAAAGATCCCGAAGAAAAGAACTTTTACAGGATAAAAGTTCTTAAGAATGATTCCATTAATACCCAGAGCTACAGGCTGTATGATGATCAATATACAAATGGCGAGGAAACCGAACTGCGTGCAGCAAATGCAACGGTAGGCGACACTTTCAGGATTGAGCTTTTATCCCTCGATCAGCAAACATATGGGTATTACCGGACCCTCGCGGACCTGCTTTATTCTAATCCCATCTTCGGGTCAACACCTGCCAATCCGAATACTAATCTCAGCAATGGCGCATTAGGTTACTTCGGGGCATGTGCTGTTTCATCCAAAACGATCATTATTACGGATTCCATGATCAATTCAGTAAAATAAATTGAATTTTTGGTTTTGTTTTAATGAATTCACCGGCTGGCTTAATTATAATTTTTATTGCCACGAATGTGGCAAAATATGAATAACCCCCGGTGTCAAACGGGGGTACTTGCCTAACAATATGACCTCAAGCCCCGAAGGGGCTTAACAGTGTAATATCCAGCTCTTTCAGAGCCAGAGGAATAAGTTACTATTTCTTCAGACTTGCTTTTGAAAAAATATACTCGGGAATTTTGGTATTGAACTCAATTTCCATTATCTGGAACTCAGTTCCATCACCCTCTTTAAGTACATCTTTAAATAATATTTTTTCAGGATACCACCTTCCTTGTATTTGCTTTACATCAGATAGTTCCATCCTTTTAAGCAGAACGCCGCTTTTCGCATAAAGTTCTTTCTTTAAAGGGATGAAACGGTTTTTATCCACCCATACTTTTTGGGTCTGATAAGCCACATCGGGAGTATTTGCAGTAAGAGCAATGACCCAGCAATCGCGGTCTGAAACTTTTTCTTCTCCTTCTGTTTTACCTATATAGTGATTAAGAAGGTGTGGGTCTTCCATCATATCTTCGTATGACAGATCAGAGCCCATTACGGACTGCCTCAGCATATGCCCCGAAATCTGGATTATCCTGTCGGTTTCAGGTGAAAAGATCCAAAGCTGATCATCAAGTTTAAGCATTTTAGTCCCCTGTTCGCGTGGAGGGGACAGGTACTCTGTATATGATTTTTTCTCACCCATACTCCAAGATTTGGATTCAATAGTACGGGTATTTCTGGGGTTATGTATTATCATTTTTGAAGTAAAAACCCTGCTATCTGCCGACATGTTTTTATCTACTTTTTCTATTATTTCCCTGGCTGAAGGATTCTGTGCATTTAATGAAACACACAGCATAAATACAGGTATAATTATTTTTTTCATGCTTCTAATTCTTTAAATAATTGAGCTGTTTTGCGTTTGTAAATTCCTATCCCCGAAAGCATTGTGCCGATAACCGTAGACAATAGTCCGGGAATAAATCCAATAAAAAATGCAGCAGAGGTAATCTGGGTATGAAAGACTGCCGGCATTAGTATTGTTGCATTTTTCAGCATTGAACTAAGATCGAGTCCATGTTTCTGCATATATAGTGATATAAGCAGACCGATCGATGTACCAATGAATGAACCAATAAGGCCTATAAGAATTGACTCATATATCATGGTTTTGTATATATGCGAATAATCCTCGCCTATTGCCAGTCTGATTCCAAATTCCGGATATCTTCTTAGTCCACCCAATAAACCTGCATTCCATAAAACCAGTGACATAGACAGCACAAATATAAATACAGCGAAGGCTCCAATGCCCTTGATCTCGTCTATCATGTCGCCCAGGCTGTTTTGTTGACGCAGGGTAATAATAACCGGAGCATATTCATCGTTCGAAACCGGGAAGAGTCTGTTAAACCTGGCAACCACCTGGCCTATTTTCTCTTCATCATAATAATTATCTTTCAGATATCCGACTATCTCGCCTGCTGCATTATCCATATCCAACGCATTGCGAACATCTTTAAGATCTACGATGACTGAACCCTGGTCCATAGGGCCGGTTCCAAAAACTATTGTACCACTGACAGTGTAATTAGACATTGCCATGCTTCCGTTCATGGTAGAGCCAATAAGAGTTACTGTATCACCAGGGTTTACTTTAAGCTTCCTGGAAAACTCTTCGCTCATCAGAATCTCTCTTGAATGAACGGGAAGTCTTCCTCTTCGTAAAGATTTTTCGAGATTGAACCGTTCGATTTCAGAATGATCACCGGAAAGCATATCGATACCAAAGCCTACGGCCGGACCCTGTGCCCGGGTCTCACCCTTAGAATCAGGGGCATCAATAAGCCCGCCAAAATGAATTCGCTGACCCCATTTCATATCAGGAAACTCTTTTTTCAACTTGGTAAGGAGAGTATCAACACCAATAAGAGCGAGATCATTGGGTATCTGGTCAACGTTCTTTGCATAAGCTGCAGTCATAATCTTCACATGACCGGCATTGAAGCGTGCATTTAATTCTATGCTGTCGTTCAGAATGCCCCTTAACCAGCAAAACAGAAATACGGTAAGCATTACCCCTATGATAACAATAACAACCGGAAGAAGGCTTCGTTGCTTATCTCTTAATATTCCTCGCAGCAAAAACCTGATCATTGTATTTTCCCCCTTAAAGCTTCTGTTGGTTTCATTTTGGCAATCTTTCGTGAAGGCAAATAGCTTACAATGGTTGTTGTAAGCATGATGAGAATAATAGTTGTGACAACCAGTCCCAGACTATAAGCGGGATAAATTTTATCTGCTACAGCCAGTCCAAAACCTTTGCTGCCTCCTGGTATTGACAATCCCCTGCTGGCCTGTAAGGCAAGCAAGGGTATTCCATAAACTGCCGCGAGAAGACCCGCCAGTATCGAGTTAAGCGATCCCTCTATTGTAAACAAACCTACAACCTCTGTACGTGTCATTCCAAGGGCAATGTAAGTACCTATTTCTTTTTGCCTTCTGAAGATGGACAATACTTGTGTGTCAAAAATAGCAAGCATGGCAAGACTTAGCAGGATGATGTACATCACCAACCCTCCTGCCGATTTCATTTTAATCATATCGGTAATGGATTTTAGCAGAACTTCATTGTTCCTGAATTTCCATCCCTCAGCAAGAATACTGCCCTGTTCCTCTTTATTCGAAACAATAATAGTGGCTTCACCTGGCATTCCCATCATCTTTTGCAGATGATCAAGCGGAACCCAGATCTGGCCCATATCGACGGTAGGCACGTCGGAATCAAAAATTCCAATTATTTTTATGTTGTTTGCATCGAAAGTACCATGTACGTCTCGCCACCGAAGGGTAATTAAATCACCCTCCTTAATCTCGTTATCAGTTGCTGTATTTCTGCCAATTAATGCTGGTATTTCATCACTGTTTTTAATAAATAATGAACTGGGTATTTTTAACAACTTCTGGTTTGAACTGATTCCCTTGATCAGAATACTTTGAATACGACCACGTGGATAGATTGTCCCTTGTGTTATAAGTATGGGTGCAATATTTCCGGTTGAGACAAGGGAATCCAGGGCTGAAGGAATTTTTGCATGAGCTTCAGTCAAAGAGAAAGGATCGTAGGGATCATAGCTGGCCTGCCAATACTGGCCCCCTCCTGTTTCCCAGCTTATAGTTTCGTTTTTTGCCTGTCTGTCCCATCCGTCCAGCAAACCTTTGTGCCATATAATAATCAGGAATGAGAAAGAGAGCACAATCACATTGAGCCAGGTTCTCATGCCTGCCCCAATAAGATTCTTTGCTGCGAGTTTAAATAGCAGTTTCATGCTTTCAGGAATTAATTGTTCGTGAATTCATCCTTTGCAACTTTTCCGTCGATCAGGGAAATCTTTCGTCTTAGATACCCAATTACCTTATCATCATGTGTAGCGAAAATGAATGTTGTATTGAATTCCTTGTTCAGCTGAACCATGGTTTTGAGAATATGATGTGAGTTTGCTGCATCGAGGTTTGCTGTGGGCTCATCTGCAAGGACTATTTCAGGTTTCTTCACCATTGCCCTTGCTATGGCTACTCTCTGGCATTCGCCACCCGAGAGCTGTGCAGGTTTTGATTTTGCCTTATCAGTAAGACCAAGCCACTCAAGTGAATCCATCACCATTCTCCTGCGTTGACTGTCATCGAATCTGAGCAGGAGAAGTGGGAATTCAACATTTTCGAAAACAGTATAAACGGGAAGAAGATTATAACTTTGAAAAATAAATCCAAGCCGCGATCTTCTCAGCAGGGCGGCCTGTTTTACATTCAGGTCGCTTATCGACTGCCCGAGTACCACGGCTCTGCCTTCCGAGGGAGAATCGAGGGAACCAATAATATTCAATAGTGTTGTTTTCCCGCTGCCACTGGGACCGACAACACCTGTAAACTCCGCTTTCCCGATTGTAAGGTCAATTCCATTCAGAGCTGTGAATCTGCCACTCATGGTGAGAAAGTGCTTTTTGAGGGCTTCAATTGTGATAAGTGTTGAGTTTTCCATGATATTTATTCAAAAGTTAAAAACTGCCATAAACTGCATTCCTTTTCCGGAAAACATATTATTTCCGGATATGTTATTATAGATTGCAAATTTCTCGGGATTCCAGAAGAGGAAAAGATAATAAGTCCAGTTATCGCTTTGTCTTTGCAGATTAATAAACCGGTACCATGATTTATCGGTCCAGTTGTAGTAAATAATGCTTCCGATTTTGTTAATTCCAACCGGGTAATTTACTGTAAGTGATGAGAATGTCTGATTTATACTCGGATTAAATATCTCTTCGGCAGTGCTGTATCTGAAAAATTCCGATGATACATATAATCCGTTTCCGATACCGAAGGTATAGTCAATGCCGAGGGTGAATAATTTGGTCCATGGCTGGAAATAAGCAGAATCGAGTGTGCTGTGGGTGAGGGAATACTCTGCCCATACTCCGGGGCCGATATCCCACTTACCATCCAGTCCGATCTTATTTTCCGGATAATTCGCGGCTCCATGAATCTCGGCCGGATTTAATACTCCGGCTAAATCAGCAGTCCGGTGATTATATGATATGGCAACTTCGCCTTTAGGAACAGGGAATTGCATCCTGCCTCCGAACTCCGGAATTTTTCTGACTGTCGGAACTGTTTCCCAACCCATGGTTTTATCATTTCCCCATAGAATCCATAACCATGCATTCGCATTATTCTGGAAATAGTATCTGCCAAGGAGCCCATATACACCGGGTGTAAGTTGAAGGGGATCGCGGGGGTCCATACTGTCAAACCACATGAGGGGACGAAGCATAGTTGCCGAACCAAAATTAATTTTTTGCAGTCCGGCCCTGATCTCAAATCGTTCGGTACTGAGTCTGAGCCAAAGCCGATAGGGTTTGATTCCATAATCTGACCCAATGTTTTTCCAATCAGTAAACTGATAATCCAGATTGCTGTTAAAAGATATCTCAGAGTCAAATTTCAGATTATTCTTCCATTGTTTTCCAATAGAAACTGAAGGTATAAATCTTGCCCCGGTCTGCCATTGCAGCGGGGTGGAAAAGTTTAATCCCGAATATGCATCCAACTGTCCCTTCAATTTAAAAAAAGTACTATCCTGTGCATGCAGAGGAGCAGGAGATATTAAAAAAAGGAGAAAGATGCTGAGTTTAATTTGTTTCATTTAACCTGTACTTTTCTTACCGGCAGAATTCATAGAAGAAGAAGTTCCCTATTTCTGATATCACATGCTCAGGATCAAGACATTACGAATTTTAAAAAAGTATACAAATATAATATAAAAGTACAAATATCGTATAAAGGATGTTCAATAGATTTTTTTTAGGCTATCTATTAATATAATAATATTCCAGGAGATTTTTCGCTGGCGCCCGGAATGAATCCGCGTAGAAGATGAACCAGATGAGACCAAAATCAATGCATTTATATGCATAATTACCGATAGTCACTTAAACCAATTCAAATATTATGTTTAACTTTAGTATGATAAGTGGATGTTGAAAGTCAGATAAAAGTATTGCATAAGTTTGTATTTCAGTGCATTAATAATGCAATACTTCTGTGACTGACGAGGCAGTGGCGTAGACAGTGCTAACTAAATTTCTCGCTGTATGAAAAAAAAGATTATTCTGAAAAGGGTATTTCACCGTGATATGTGGCGAATACTTATCTCATTCAACTATGATGAAAGTCTTGTTGCTCTGGTCAGACAACTAAACGGCAACCATTACAGCAGCACCTACAAAAGCTGGTATGCTGATGATAATGAAGAGACATTGAAGCAGATTCTCCTGGTTTTCAGAGATAAGGCAGACATTGATATATCAACGCTTACACAAAAACCTGCAAAATACGTAGAGACAGGTCTCAGTCCTGTCTCTACATCTACATCAAAAAATCTGGAAGATAAACAATCGAAATCCGCACCTGACCAGAGGACTGGTTTAACTGTAAATAAACCTGAAAATAAAGATTCTGAAACAGAAATAATTCCGACAAGGAGAATAATTGAAAAAGCAGTTGAACGGGAGCGTTTCAGTCCTGTTGAATTCCGGATCAATGAACAGGATGGCAGGCTGGCAATAAGGTTTACAGGGCATTACGATGGAGAGTGGATTGAAGAGATTAAATCTTTCGGAAGTTTCTATTATGATAAGATCAGCAAGGAGTTTCTGCTTCCATGGTCAGTCATGACAGGGGATTCGCTTTCTGACTATTTCTCATCACGGGATGTTGAAGTAATAATAATCAAATCATCTCCGGCAGAGGCTTTAAAGGCTGCCAGGCGGCAGATGGGAGACGAAATACGCAGCAGGGATCTTGGAGAGAAAGCACTTGAGGGGCTTGATCTTATGAGAAGGTACCTTGATGAAGTAAGATACAGTGAAAGGACAAGCGAATCTTATCTCGCGCTTCTTGAAGTGTTTTTCAAGTATTTTCATGAAAAAGATCCTCTCACAATATCAATGGAAGAGGTTTCCGAATTTATTCATGACTTCATTGTTACCAATGGATATTCGTCATCTTACCAGAATCAGATGATCTCTTCCATCAAGACCTTTTACAGGATATCAGGAAGGAGTCATATTGATCTTCAGTTATTTGAGCGACCAAGAAAGAGCAGGGCACTGCCAAAGGTTTTTTCAAAGGAAGAGGTAAAAAGGATACTGAATGCGACAAGGAACACTAAACATAAGTTGTTATTATGGATAATATATTCGTGTGGATTAAGAAGATCGGAGGTAACCAATATCAGGTTGGCCGATCTTGACCGCGATCGTAGTGTGCTTCATATTAAGGAAGGAAAGGGAAGGGTAGACAGGATAGTTCCTGTTTCCGGGAAAGTATGGGATAAGCTCGATGAGTATATTGATGGTTTTCATCCCGGGAAATATCTTTTTGAGGGTCAGGCGGGAGGCAGGTATTCGGTGGAGAGTGTTTACCGGGTTTTCAAACAGGCGCTTCAGAAGGCAGGCATAAAAAAGGATGTGGGTGTTCATAGTCTGAGGCACAGTTATGCCACACATCTTCATGAGAGCGGATTGGATATTAGGTACATACAGGAGTTGTTAGGGCATAGAAGCACGAGGACCACTGAGATTTACACACATGTAAGCCGCCGCAACCTTGTGATAATAAGGAGTCCGATTGAAGATATGGATGTTAAGTAGAACAGTTACAAGGATGTTTGGATTTACTTTTGAAATACAAAATTAATTTGCAGGTTGATAATTAGTATATACTTTTGTGACATACCTAAATCATACGCAATAAAAACCCTTTCTTTAAAACTCGACGACAGTATATTTAATGAGACGGAAGTCGTTTTGACGAAGATTAAAAAGTCAAGGAATCGTTATATTAATGAAGCTGTAGATTATTATAACAGAATCAACAGGAGGAATTTCTTTGCACATAAACTCGTCAAAGAATCAAAACTTGTAAGGGAAGAATCCCTGAAAGTTCTTGCAGAATTTGAAAGGTAGTTGTCTGTCCAATTACAACCAATGTTGAGAAAGACAGTGAGATATTAAGGATTCACATAAAAAAAGGTACGGCAAATTTAAAGACTGAATCTGATATTATTATTGATCAGATCAGGGCGATTGATAATAAGAGACTTTTAAATAAAATTGGAGAGCTGACCAAAGATCTTCAGTCAAGGGTAAAGGAAAGTATCAGGATAATCCTCGACCTGGACTAAAAAACCGTCATGTTTCGTGAAGTTTTCCCTACAAAATCTGGCTTAGGGTTATAACTTTCTTAAGTCCGCTTCTAAAAGGAATATGATAAAAAACTAAAAATGCAAGTTAATGATCCTAAGTAATCAGGAAAATTGCAAATAGGTATATTTCAGTCAGTTGGTTAAAAAAGTTACAACTTTTGTAATGGGATCTGATAAGTAATAAATATTGATTGTACGAAAACGTTAATAAACATACTGCTATCGACCCGTTTAGGCATACATTATGCAAGTTTGCTAACGCAATAAACGAGTTAGGCTGCAATAATTGCGACTATCGCGTTGTTTTACCCGCTTGCCCCGGGATTTGTTTGCGGTGCTACCTGGATAGCCTGATTACTTCTTGACAAATTTGTAATGTGAGACAAAATCGGATACCCTTGACCGCCGCAAACGGGCCGACGCTTAGCAAGCTTGTGTAGTAAAACATGACCATTTTGTTCCACCTTGACAAATTAAAAATGAAGAACCCTTTAAGACGGTTTGCCCCGACGCTCGCTTGCATATGGCAATTCACGGTTTTGTTTTGAAGAAGGTACAAAACCAGCCGATGAGCACCATCTGCAAGCTTATCCGACGCTTAGCAAACCTTATTTGGTATCGCATGACAATTTTGCGGTTATTTTCCAATTACTGCATCCAACACGCTGGTATAGGCAATAAGCTTGTCACGGCATTTGCCGCCACCTGGATAGATTATGTTGCCAGAGAAAAATTCTGAATATAAGATAATACGAGTCGGTGAGTCCAAGCCCACGAAAACCAAAAGCCGTGCCCCACACTGGATTGCAAATGCCGTTCCATGGCGGCTATCCCGCCGGGACAACTTTGTGGCTAAAGAACCTGGACAAGTGATCGGCGGGCTGACGCCGCCAACGCTTCCTGCCCATACCAGCGCACCGTTAGCATTCAGTCCCACCAATCAGAGAGGTTTTTAGAGAGTTCATGAACAAAATTTTCTTCTAATTGTTAGAAAATGAGAATCAATATTCAAAAAAATATTTGTGGGTGAAACTAATTACATTAAAAACTGATGGAGAGAAAAAATTTTATAAAGAGCATTGGCTTTGGATTAGTAGGAAGCTTAGTCGGAGGGCAGTCACTTGCAGTGAATAAAAACAAAATCATCAAACCAACTATGGAGACAATAAAGCCCATAACTAACAACAGAAAGGATATAGCGATGAGAACTGAACAGACGGAACATGAGACAAAAGACGTTACAGTGAGGCAACTTGCAGCGCTTGACCTTGGCCCTGAAATCGAGGGCATGGCAGGGCGTCAACTTATAATGCGTATGGTGACCATCGAACCTGGAGGTGTACTCGGACCGATTCACGACCATAAAGACAGGCCAGGCATGGTCTACATACTGCAAGGAACAATAACTGACCATCGAAATGGATTGGCTAAGGAGTATGGGCCTGGAGCGGGTTGGCCTGAGGATAAGAACACTACACATTGGCTTGAGAATAGAGGAACGACAGTAGCGGTGGAGATCTCAGTCGATATATTCAGACAACAATAATAAGCTGAGATTCGATATTTAAAACTGTCACCAGGTAACAGCATTCTAGAGCGGACTCGTCGATAAATAAACATAGAGGGATTTACTTGATTATAGTTTACATTTCCCTGTATATGAGCAATTTATCTAGACAAATCCTGCATCATATCGACATTCTGCCTTTAATCAAACTTGTACCGAGAAAAATAAATCCATTGTCTGACCACTATTGAAGGGATTTGGTTATCAAAGACAGTTTTAAAATTGGCCCGAAATGCTAACTCGGACGGTTTAATTAATTGGCTTCGGCAGCCCGGACTACTTCGTAATTAGCCCCCAAAGTCTATGCGACTAAAAGCATCTCAACTTATTAAATTTTGTGGCACCCGGACTGATCCTGCAGCCGAGACAAAGTCAATAGGGCTGCCGGCCGACGCGCTGGTGCCTTGTTTTTTGCTCACACATCTGGACAATTTTAAAATTAACCCTACATATAACTCGGACGGTTTAATTAATTGGCTTCGGCAGCCCGGACAGCTTTGTAATCAGCCCCATAAGTCTATGAGAGAAAAATTTAACCTACTTATAAAATTTTGTTGCACCCGGACTGTTCCTGCTGCCGAGACAAAGTCAATAGGGCTGCCGGCCGAGGCGCTGGTGCCTTGTTTTTTGCTCGCCACCTAGACTATTTTATCGTGACCCAAAACTCACGCCCATTACCCGGACTTGGTACCGTCAAGACAATTTATCGTGACCCTAAACTTATTGTCCACTTACCGGGACTGGCAAAAAAACGCGGCACCCCGACACGGACGCCAACTAATCAAACCGCCGGGCCGTTAGCGGTAAAATCGTGACATTCTGCAGTTTGATTTAATCATGGAGAAGTTAAAAAGAGAGTTTCAAGAGATACAGAACAATATCTCAGTATATAGTTACGAAGAGTTAAGATTACGTATTGCTCGTCTGATTCCAAGGGTACCCGTTATTATTTCAATCACGGATAAAATTCCGAGAGTTGATAAGGGTTTATATCGAGATCCATCAATTATTTATCGTGCTAGACCTAACGAATCCAAGAAGATTGATTCCACAATGGAAATGCCATGGAATTATATTAAACAGATATCTATAGTACCAGATGACGAGTGTGATAAAATACAATGCGGAAGGGCTAACAGAGAGAAAGAACCACGATTTTATGCGTCTAACGATTTTCAAGTATCATGTTATGAAACAATATGGCATGAATTTCCCCTTAAGACGAAAGAAAAAAGCCAAACGCTAACTGTTGGATGCTGGAAAATAAATGAACCATTATACTTAGCAATATTACCTTACTCAAAGAGCTATCTAAGTAAAGTTAGAAAGCATGAGCAAAAGATTAATGATGTAATTGATTCCGTTATCGATTCAGATAACAAACAAATTGAAAACCTATTATTAAAACTTGGATCAGATAAGGCCAAAGATAGATTTATTATCGACCTTTTCTCAGATGAATTTGCAAAGCTAGAAATCAATTCAAATTGCGATTATTCCCTATCAAATTTCTATTGCGAACAAGTATTTGAGAGATGCCCCAATGAATTTGGAATTAACGATATTGATGGGATAGTTTTTCCAAGTGTTTCATTTTCATATCAGTATAACAATATAGTATTACATCCTAGATGCCTACACAAATTGAAATTTATAGAGGCAATGTACGTTTGGGTTACCTATTCTAATGAGACTAAAGAAATGCAATATACTCCGTTAGAACAACATGTCATTGCAGATACTGAGGGGAAACTTATGTGGAATGTATTTAAGTCAAAATAGAAGAACATGCAACAATCATCTGCATCAAATTTTAAAGTACCAAGATTTGTTTTCACTGTAGACTTAAATAAAATCAAGAATTTGTATGAAGTCCAATATGACAACACATCAATCGACAAATTAGTAATTCGACTAAAAAAACATTTACATGATAAACTGATTGCAGTCAGTGTTAGAGGTATCGATACTGGGAAAAATGATTTTTACTTTAAACAAAATCCATATACATTTAAACAGATAGCTTTATTTTGGGAATCAAGTTCTACAAATTTGGAGCCTTCTCGACAATATTACCTCAAATTGTATCTTGACTTTTACAAACTACCATTAAGAATCTGCAATATGGGTTGGATCAAAGGATTTGATAATAATTTGGAAATCGGATTGGAAGACGATTTTAACTATAATGTTGAACTTTCTTATAATCTTATTGAAGAAGTTGTCAAAGAAACCTCTAGAAACTTCATGGTTTCAGCATTTTGTGGGTTTAATCCTTCAAGTAGTTGGTCAGCACGTGCTTATATAAAACTAATCGTAAATCTTGATGTTGGCCCAAATGATTTATTTATGCACTCTGGACTAACGAATTTGACAGACTTCGGCAGAAACTATCTTGATGAAGTAAAAATGGCGTTTACAGATTTGATTAAAACTGACAATGTTGACATTAATCAGATGTTTCTTTATAAAAATAAAGTAATGCAAATCACTCGGAAATCAGAAAATGTTGTAAGAAAGAAGCATAACTTAAGAGATGTAGGTGATTCTTTCGTTAATGAAGCTTTACTTTCAAATATAGTTTTGTCCATTTTCCCTGATACAATTCGACAATATAGAAGTAAATGGTTAGGTAAATACATTCTTGACATTTACATTCCTTCAAAAAGAATAGGTATTGAATATCAAGGAGAGCAGCATTATAGACCGGTAAAGAGATTTGGAGGGGAAGAAAAACATCTAAAGCAAAAAGAGCGTGATAGTATTGTAAGACAAAAGTGCAAAGAAAATGGAATTATCTTGCTTGAATGGCCTTTTGAGAAAAAAATTACAGAAAAGGCAGTTGCAGAATTTCTTTTACCATACAGAGAGAAAACTTGACTACAACGTGACAAGATCAAAAAAACTACCGCTAACTCGGACGGTTTAATTAATTGCCTTTTGCAACCCGGACTACTTTCCGATCAGCCCCTAAAGTCTATGCGAGTAATTTCATTTCAACTTATCAAATTTTGTTGCACCTGGACTGTTCCTGCAACCGAGACAAGGTCAATAGGGTTGCAAGCCGACGCACTGGTGCCTTGTTTTTTGCTCGTCATCTGGACTATTTCATCATGACACGAAACTGGTCGTCCATCTATCGGGACTTGGTGCCGTCAAGACAAATTACCTTGACCCGAAACTTTTCAGCCATCTACCGGGACTGGCAAAAAACGCGGCACCGCGACGCAGACGGCAACTCATTAAACCGCCGGGCCGTTAGCACACATTCATGGCAAGCCGGACACCTGTAAGGTACATAAAACTAAATACTTTGATAGTATTTTGACTCAAGTGAAAGAGCATTTACAATTTGATAAAATATTACCCAAATTATGAGCAAAATCTGTTTTGTATTTTTTGGAATCCTATTGGCTATTAACTCATTTGGACAAGTTAAACAAAGGTATCAGGATCTGGTAAATGACGCCCATCAACTTTACGAGAGTAAGGAGTATTTAAAGTCTGCTCAACAATATTCCAAGGCATTTAATATTGAGGGAAATGGATCTTTAACTTTCGACAGGATTGCTGCTGCTTTGGCATGGGCTCAGGCTGATTTGTATGATTCAGCCTTTGTTCAACTATTCAGAGTAGCTAAGGATAGTACTTTTACTAATTATGTCTGGCTGATTGTATACCAGCCAGGATTAAATCCCCTGCATTCCTATAATAGGTGGAACATGGTTATTGAAACCATCAAGATTAATTTCGTTAAAAAGGAAAGAAATCTCGACATGAATCTTGTTGCTGTTCTTGATTCAGTTTACATAGAAGATCAACTATGCCAGCAACAATACGTTGAAATAGCAACCAAATATGGCCAACAATCAGAGGAATTAAAATCATTCAGCACATTAATGAAAGATAAGTATTCTATTAATCAGATAATCGTGAAAAAGATACTTGATGAACGCGGCTGGCTTGGTGAAGAAATTATTGGACATTACGGCAATATGGCGTTGTTCCTGGTAATTCAGCATTCAAATCTTGAAACACAGGAAAAATACCTTTCAATGATTAGAGAAGCTGTTAAAAAAGGGAATGCAGATCCGGCTAATTTAGCTTTATTGGAAGACAGAGTTGCGTTAAGACAAGGTAAAAAGCAGATATATGGTACCCAACTAGCTTACGACGAGACAACAGGAGAGTCTTATGTTCAACCCCTTGAAGATCCCGATAATGTTGACAATAGACGTATAGCAATTGGACTTGAAAAGCTTAAGGATTATCTCTTAAGAGTTGGCATGAAATGGGATCCAGAAGAATACAAAAAGAAGTTACCCGAACTTGAAGCAAAACAAAAAAAATAAAAAAACGAGTGCTAACTCGGACGGTTTAATNNCGAGTTGTCATGGTTTTTGCATCGCCACCTTGACAACTTTATCGTGACGTGACAAATCCTGCACACTTATCGGGACCACGCCATCTGGACAGCTTCACCGTGACATCGAATGCCCGTCCACTTATCGGGACTTTGCAAAAACACATGCCAACCCTGACACGGACGGCAACTAATTAAACCGCCTGGCCGTTATGGTTAATTGGCGGGCTCTCTGCACGTTAGACAGCTTTCTAAAGAACTAACCATAACAGAAAAAGCAATTTCACGTGACCGAGTCAACTTCTATTCATCTACCGGGATTGGTTACTTTTACAAATTTCGGATTACGAGACATACCTTACCCATCTATCAGGACTCCCCAAAATTATTGCAGCAATTGTCTTGGACGACAACTTTCCATTACATAAAATATGAATATCCAATTCTAAAATGTTTAGATGTCAAAATAAATACCTAAATTAAAATTCGATTTAAAAAATATGTCTCAAATTCTGAAAACCTATGATAATAATAAAAAAGAATCTGTTTAAGCATATTCTTTATGCTATATACAGAAAGGTTTATATCAAATTGTTTTGGCAGTTTCCATATTTACTACCCGCAATAAAAAACCCTCACATATTTGGACTGGAACTTACAAATAATTGCAATTTGGAGTGTGTCCAGTGCTTTCGTAAGAAAATGAATAAAGAGCTTGGATTTATGGATGTTGAGGTATTTAGAAAATTGGTTGATGAAATATCAACATATCCAATTGCATTTCTTCGTATTATAGGTAGAGGAGAACCTTCTTTACATCCAGAACTAAAACAAATAATGGAATATCTGAAAGAGAAACATATTAAAGTTGAGTTTTGCACAAATGGGGTTCTTTTTGAAAATTATTCTATTACAGAAATTTTGAATTGGAATATAGATCTTCTTGATATTTCAGTAGACGGGATAGATAAAGAATCATATAATAAAATTAGGAAAAATGGTGATTATGATCGTTTGAAAAGAAATATTACCCTTTTTTATAATACTAGAAATAGTTTTAAAAAAAGCACAACAAAAATAAATATTCGAAATGTTATATTTCCCAATTTCGAAAGGAATCAAATTGAGGAGTTTAGGAAAAAATGGTTGAAAATTTCTGATCTGGTTATTTTTAATAAACTAACACCAATTAGTAATTCAAGTTTAAGCTTTGAAAAACAAACTCGTTGTCGGGGAGATATATTTTTTAGTGCATACATTCGTTGGGATGGGAGAATTGCAAAATGTCCTCATCAAGGAATTTATGAAGAAGAAGAATACATCGGTGATTTACATAAAGAAGAATTAAAGCAAATATGGAGTAATCCACAATTGCAGGTTCTTAGATTATTGCATTATAAACAAGATTTTAGATCTCTTCCTGCTTGTACATACTGTTTTCCAACACATGTTCCGAATAAAAATAATTCAAAAATATTATTCCCTAAATAAAGGAGAAACGGTGTTAGGAAAAATCGCCCTCACTAAACACAGACAATAAACGACTCTTTGATTTTGACTTAAAACTGTAAAAATAACCTTAATAAATTTTAAGAAATAAAATCCCAAATAACCATAACACGGATGGTATAGTTAAGTGCCTTCTGCAGCCCGGACAGCTTCGTAATGCATGAGAAAGTCTAAAAGAACAATTTTAAGCCACTTATTTAAGTTTAGGCACCTTGACTCATCCTGCTGCCGAGACAAAGTCAGTAGGGCTGCAGGCCGACGCTCAGTTGGCAGCGTTTTTTGCTCTCCGCTAAGAAAATGGACCGTGACAAGTAAACTCCGTTTTCATTACCGGGACTCCTACGTAAGAGAGTTTTACCGTGACGGGACAACTTGCGTCCACCTGCCGGGACTGGCAAAAAACTCGCCAACCCCGACACAGACGGCACCTAACCATACCACCGAGCCGTTAGGCTGCAATAATAATTTTCATCGCCATCTACCCGCTTGCCCGGATAGGTTTGCGGCTCTACCCGGACAGCTTAATAATCCTGGACTAATTCGTAATGTGAGACAAGTTCGTTTAATCTAGACAGGCCGCAAACAGGCCAACCCTTCGCAAGCTAAATTTGTGTGACAATAAAATTTCGTCCGTTTTGAAAGTTAAAAATGAAGAACTTGGTTTACCCGGTTTACCGCGACACTCAACAACCAAATTCAAGTTTTTGTTTTTTTTGATAATCCTGTCATATTTCGAGTTTCGTAATCAAACTAACCCGACGCTTCGGTAAACCTTATTTTCGTAAATCATGACAGTTTACGTCCACTTAAAATTACTGCAGCCAACAAGGACGGTATAGTTTATTGCCTTGGCAGCCCGGACTATTTCTTAATGCATGAGAAAGTCTATAAGAGAGGTTTTAAGACATTTATTAAACTTTAGGCACCTTGACAGTTCCTGCTACCAAGACAAAGTCAATAGGGCTGCCAGCCAACGCGCATGCTCCAATGGTTTTTGCTACCCCACTTAGAAAACTTTATCGTGACAAGACAATTCCTACCCACCTAGACGGAAAAGCAAAAACCATTTACGCCGCGACGCAGGCGGCAACAAACTATACCGCCGGCCGTTATGTGTAAGGTAGTAAACCACTGACAGTTAGGTAATCTTGACAGAACCCTACACATAACGACACCAAAAAATAAAATTTACAAGTGTACCAGGACTCCTATCTCAAATGCATAAGTTTAAAAACTTTTTCATCTAACCAATCTGACATTGATAAATTCATAATATCTTGCCAGACATGACCCTAATTGAATGATTTCTTAACTTAAAAATTTACTCTATAAATCATTTACCACTTATTCTATAAAGACATGAACATGAAGCACATCATCTCAGGATTAATAGTTTTTTCTTTATTTGTAAGGTTTAGTTATTCTCAGACTCCTTCTGAAGCAGAAGAAATAAGAGTGATAAATGACTTGCTTTACATAATGACAGATGCCGAGAGATTAATTAAATTAAACAAAACAATAGTCTATTTCGATGTAAAAATGGAGTGCAACTTAAAGGGTACCATTCACGGGGATTATAAAACCAATAAACTGATAAAAAAACTGAAAAACAATGTAATTGGCACAAGACTTATTGACTCAACTCAGATCGTAGATTACAAAGACATCCAATTAGTATTCAATAAAATAATCGATTATGAACACATAGATTATCTCTCAAGCAAAATAATTGGGACGTTGAAAGTGTCTAGAGTAAGTTTTAATAAGTCATTAAATATTGGATACCTTTATTATTCTCTTTATTGTGGGGGAGATTGTGGTTGGGGTAATTTAGTCAAGATTGAAAAAATTAAAGGAACTTGGACAATTACCAAATACTTGATTAGTTATGTTGCCTGAGAAAGCAGAAGAAGTACAGTACTCTGAAAGACCCAACTTTGACTTTACACTTATTAAAATACTCGCCGACGAGATAATTTTAAAATTACCCTACACATAACACGGATGGTATGGGTAATTGCCTTCAGCAGCCCGGACAGCTTAGTAATCAGCTCTATAAGTCTATGAGATTAAAATTATTTCCACTTATCAAAATTTCGGTACCGTGACTAATCCTGCTTCCGAGACAAAGTCAATAGGGCTGCTGGCCTTCGCGCAGATGTCATGGTTTTTGCATCGCCATCTGGACAATTTTATCGTGACGTGACAACTTCATACCATTTACCAGGACTCAGCCATCTGGACAACTTTATCGTGACACGGAAATCCTGCCCACTTACCGGGACTTTGCAAAAACGCATGCCAACCCCGACACAGGCGGCAACTCCCCATACCACCGGGCCGTTAGTGGTCAGTTTTTGCCAAAAAATAAATCCTCAGTACCTAATAAAAAGTCTTATATTCAAGTTTTTCAATAACGATAAATATGGCAACAATTTTAAAATGTGAAGACAGAAATTTTCAAGAAGACCCAAACAAGATTGAAAATTTCAAGTTATTCTCGGATGTTTCCAGGAAGAAAAAAGGTTTGAATCCCAAAAATTTAGACTTCGATTTGAGGTTACTTAACCCTGGACAGTATTCTGCTCCATATCATTCTCACAGGTTTGCAGAAGAATTGTTCATGATTATCTCAGGATCGTTGACGTTAAGAACTNNAGATCCTTCGTAGGATTCGATATATGTGATTACCCAGACTCTGGAAAAATCCTAATCGCTCCCTCATACGAGATTTTTAATAAGGAGGACCAGACAACATACTTTGAGGGAGAAATAAATGTCAGGGAAAAATGGGACAACTTAAAAAATAAACCAAACCACTAACTCGGACGGTTTAATTAATTGCCTTTTGCAACCCTGACTACTTCTCGATCAGCCCCTAAAGTCTATGCGAGCAAATTCATTTCAACTTATCAAATTTTATTGCACCCGGACTGATCCTGCTGCCGAGACAAAGTCAATAGGGTTGCCGGCCGACCCCGCCTTCGGCGAGGGCAGGCGCGCTGGTGCCTTGTTTTTTGCACGCCACCTAGACAATTTCATCGCGACATGACAAATCCTGCCCACTTATCGGGACCATGCCATCTGGACAACTTCATCGTAACACCAAACGCTCGTCCACTTATCGGGACTTTGCCCGCCTTCGTTAAAACTACCGCGTTCAAAGCAAAAACACATGCCAACCCTGACACGGACGGCAACTCATTAAACCGCCGGGCCGTTAGTGGTCAGTTTTCACCCAGAATTAAATCCTCGGTAATTAATACAAAGTCGTATATTCAAGTCTTTCAATTACTATAAAAATGGCAACAATTTTAAAATGTGAAGACAGAAATTTTCAAGAAGACCCAAATAAGGTTGAAAATTTCAAGTTATTTTCGGATGTTTCAAGGAAGAAAAAAGGTCTGAATCCCAAAAATTTAAACTTCGATTTGAGGCTACTTAATCCTGGACAGTATTCTGCTCCATATCATTCTCACAGGTTTGCAGAAGAATTGTTCATGATTATCGCAGGATCGTTAACGTTAAGAACTCCTAATGGATT
>PLNF01000120.1 GCA_003141715.1 Bacteroidales bacterium
AAGCTTCTGGAAGAGAAAGGAGTGGAGGTTAAATATGCCATTCACCCTGTTGCCGGACGTATGCCCGGACATATGAATGTATTGCTTGCTGAAGCGGATGTGCCTTATGAACAGCTTATTGAGAGTGATGAGATCAATCCTGATCTTCCGAATACTGATGTTCTTGTTGTAATAGGTGCAAACGATGTCGTAAATCCTGCAGCCGAGGATGATCCTTCAAGCCCTATTTACGGAATGCCGATAATCAAGGCCCGCGACGCTAAAAACATCATTGTCATGAAACGTGGTATGGGCAAAGGTTATGCAGCAATTGAAAATATGCTCTTTTTTAATAATAAAACAAGGATGTTATTTGGCGATGCAAAAAGCACACTTCAGAATCTTGTTAATGAAGTTAAAAGTTTATGAGTCTCTTATTTTCCCGGTCTCATTATATCCTCCATAAGGACAATATCCATAACCGGAAATTCAGTAATCCTCAATCTTGCGCATCCATAAGGAACAAGGGTAATTATTTCAACATCTCCCTGAGGTTTTACGGGACTTAACGGAGGAACGTCAGCAGAATTGTTTTTAAGGGTCCACTCCGGAATTTTCATTCCTCTGGCTCTGATTATAACCGGCGCATCCTGGGTCCATGTAAAATACTTTCCTGAATCGGCAGACCAGATCATGTCACCCTTGTCGGAAAAAGGATATTTGCTGACAGGATTTTCTGTCACTTTTATTCCCTGCATGATATTTGACTTATTAATAAGTAATCCGTAGTTCCATGCGCTCTTCGGATTAATCTCCCAATCCACGCTTCCTTTGTAACTAAAATTGTCGTAATTGATTTTGACACTCTTATATTCCTTATCAATCCGTAATGAAAAATAGACCGGACCTCGCAAGAGAGCTAATGAATTATTATATCTGTTCTCAATACGTAACTGCATTGGCAATTCTATGAAGATCTGATCGCCATCCTTCCATCTCTCCTTAATTTTATATGTTGAGATGTTTTTTCCTTTAATAATTCTGTCTTTGAATCTTATAATTACCGAATCGGCCCATCCCGGAATCCTCAGATCAATCGGAAACCTGACTGCTTTTTCTGTATTAATTGTAAGTTTAACAGATCCGTTAAATGGATAATTAGTCTCTTCGGAAATTGTAACCTCTTTGCCGTTTCCGACCCTGGCTTTTACAATTGATGGTCCATAAGCTACCAGAGCCAGGCCATTGTCATTTGTCGCCATCCACATACTCTCGATGAACTTTGGCCACCCCTGGTGCATATTCGCCAGACAGCATCCAAAGTTTGGCATGAGTCCGTAAATATTGGAATAGTCTCCGTTTGTGGTCCAGTCTCTTTTGGCTGCAGTGACAAGTACCTGATTAGCCTGCTGGTCATACTGGTGAGCCCATAGGTCAGGTGTGGTTGTTCCGGGAAGAGAATTATATGCAAGAAGTTCAAGTCTGTCAGCTAATGTGTTGTTTCCAAAGATCTCATAAAGTTCTTCCAGGGAAAACATATACTCCACTACAGAGCATAGCTCCGTTCCATGACTGGGACTTGTACCAGCCAGATGTTCATCTCCTGAAAATCTTCCTCCCGGCTGCCCATGGTTCAGGTCATATTTTTCAATTCCTGAGAATACCGCTTTTTTAAATCGTTCATCATTTGATTGCTGATACCATAACCCTGGATATTTTATTGCCATTGCATTATTTACAACATGTGCTGTCAAACCATCCGGTCCCCAGTTAAGCGGAATCTTTTTATCTGCAACCGCCGATGAATCCCAGGGGAACTTTTCATAATAGGTTGTCCAGTCTGAGCTGTTTTTCTGAATCGAGCTGATTGTTTCAAGGATCCATGGTTCTCCTGTCTGCCTGTATAACCAATAGCCGGTAACTGCATTTTCCATGGCACGGACACCCCTCCATTCCTTATCAGGCCAGTCAGGTTGTGAGTCGTGGAGATATCTGAAATATTTTATAAGAACATTAATTGCACGTTTATCGCCGGTTGCTTCATAATACTGCATCAGGACCTTGTTTGCTACGGCAAGGGGCCAGCGGTCCTTGTTTTTTGCCGGCCCATACCAGCCTGTATCACTGCTGCTTGCAAGTATCGGTTCAATCCATGTTTTTACTTTACTTATCAGATGTTCATCGTTTAGAAGATATGCCAGAGGAACCAGACCATCGAGGAAATAAGGGCCTCTTTCCCAAGCCTCTCCGTTCCCGCCGCGCCATGATGAATTAACCAGGTCGGGCCAGAAATCATCAAGATTTCCGGTAAGTCCTGCTGCCTGATTCTCTAACTGGGACTTTAGCCATCCGGCAGGCTTTACAGTTCCGAGTGGTAATTTTATATAAGCATTATGAAGTAATGGTTCCGGATTGCTCTTATAGTTTATGTTTATTTCCTTCTGCCTGCAACCGGGAAAAAGTAAAAATGAGGAAAGGAGAAAAAGAGAAAAGTATTTTTTCATTTTCATACAGATTAATCAGAAGGCCGCTAAGATTCTATTGTAAAAATATGAAAATATACTGTTTTTTCCTCCAATCTCCTTTTTTTCAGTATACCTCATCGGGGCTGTTGAATAAAGTGAAAAAGGACTGCTTCAATAGCCTCGTTAGGGTGAGTTAGCTATTCCGACTTTAAAGCTCTTGCCGGATTCATAACTGCTGCCTGATAAGCCTTGTAACTGATAGTAATGAATGTTATAAGGATTGTAAGCAACGCTGCTATCAATAATAAAGGTACACCGATCTTTGTCCTGTAGATATAATTCTCAAGCCATCTGCTCATAAAATAGTAGGCAACAGGCACAGCAATTACAATTCCGATCGCAACGAGTATCAGGAAATCTTTTGAAATCAATCCGAGTATAGTATTCTGGTTTGCTCCGAACACTTTCCTGATACCAATTTCTTTAGTACGTTGTTCTACCATGTAAGAGACTAATCCAAATAATCCGAGGCAGGCAATGAGAATTGCCAGTATTGTAAACATAGTAAATATTAATCCGCGTTTTTCATCAGCTTCAAATTGCCTGTTAAACCTTTCTGAAAGATAGGTATACACAAACGGCTGATCGGGGAATATTTCCTTCCACTTCGTTTCGATAAAGCTCAGTGTTTGAGATGTTTCGTTGTTGCTCAGCTTAATGTAAACGACATTGTTCATAGGTCGGTAAATGAGAAGGAGAGATTCAATACCGTTGTACATTCCGGTCTGATGATAGTCCTGCATTACACCTATCACTCTTCCAACAACAAAATTGCCTAGTACAACTTTCTTTCCGATAGGTTCAGCCCAGCTCATCCTTTTAACAAATGTTTCATTAACCACCACTCCTGTGAGTGTATCTGACGGCATATCCTGCTGAAAATTACGTCCTTTAAGAATTTTTATTCCCAAAGTCTCGATAAAATCATAATCGACTACTGCAAAATTTACACCACGATTAGACATTCCCTGATCCGTTTCCACACTAAAGATGACCTTGCCGGAGCCTTCCCCCACTGCAGTATTTGTCGATGTTACATGTTTTATATTCTGGTTTTCGTGAAGAACTTGTTTCAGAACAGGATACTTCCTGATCATCGGTCCGTTGAGCTGCAGGCTGATGACATTCTTCTGATCAAATCCCTGATCCATCGTCCTCAGGTAATTTAACTGCCTGAATACGATCAGGGTACAGATAATCATAATTACTGAAACCGTAAACTGTATCACTACCAGGATTTTGCGAAACAGACTATTGGCCGATCCCTGTGTAATTTCACCCTTAAGCACTGTAACCGGACTAAATCGTGAAAGAAAAAAGGCCGGGTAACTTCCTCCGAAAATACCGACAATAATTATTACTGCGAGTAAGCTAAGTATTACTACCGGACTATATACAACATTGAGATCAAATGATTTTCCGGCAAGAAGATTGAATTTTGGTAATAGTACTATTATTAAAACAATACTGATTAAAAGGGAAATGAGAGTAAAGACCAATGATTCGGATAAAAACTGCAGTATAAGTGGCCTTCGTCTGGAACCGACAACTTTTCTAAGACCCACCTCACGGGCACGTCGAGTCGAACGAGCCGTAGCCAGGTTCATGTAATTCATTGAAGCGATGAGAACCAGGAAAATTGCAACAATTGCAAAGATATAGACATATGTAAAACTGCCTGTTGGCTCTGGTTCACTGCCATTTGTCGAAAAAAGATGAATCCTGGTAAGCGGCTCAAGATGGTATGTAATAGAAATCTTCAAAGGTCCGAATATTGTCTTCATATAAGCATCATACATACCCTGCATCTTTGTCTCGAAAGCTTTAATATCGATTTTATCAGGAAATAAAAGGTAGGTATATACTCCGAAATTACCCCAGTTTCCGAGTTGTTTCGGCAGGTTATTCCGTGAAGCCACCGCATCAAACCGGAAATGAGAGTTGGATGGAACATCCTGAATTACGCCCGTAACCTCATAAGTATCAGTACTTGTTGTAAGAGTTTTTCCTATTGGATCAGTCTTTCCAAAGTATTTGTTAGCAATCTTTTCGGTAAGTATAATTTTTTTCGGTGCCAGCAGGGCGGATTTAACCTCGCCTCTTATTACTTTATAAGTGAAAATATCAAACAAGGTCGAATCGACATAATAGAAATTCTCCTCGTTGAATTCTTTGTCTTCAAACTTATAGAGAGAACGTGGTATGTTTATAAACCTTACGAATGACTGAACTTCAGGATAATCATGAGCTACCTGCGGTCCGAATGGTATCTGTGCAACAATCCATGTGAATTGATCATCCGGTTCTTTTATAGTGGTTGAAACCCGATAGATCCGGTCAGCTTTTTCATGATAACGATCATAACTCACTTCATCGGATACATAAATTATAAGGAATATGGCACTGGTGATACCCAATGTAAGTCCAAGAATATTCAGAATGCTATAACCAAAGTGTTTCAGAATATGCCTGACAGCTGTTTTAATAAGGTTTTTTAACATAAGAAGGTTATTATGATAGTTAGAAAATGAAATTAAATTATTCTAATACTTGTCCTCAGTCACCTTCACCTGGTCGAACCATGCAACACCCTGTCCTGGCATCTTCAGAATGAGGTTTGTCTTAAACCGGGCCAGAGTATCAACAGGAATTGTAACAAATGTTACATATTGTCTCCACTTGTTATCAGGAACAAATCTCGCCCGGCTGAATTCTCCAAGTAATACTTCTACATATTGAGGCATATCAGTTTTTCCATAAAGACGATCATTTTCAGGTTTCGTTACAAACAAAAATCTCTGTTCAGGATCAGATTTTGCCCAGATAGAAATTGTATAGGAGGCACCGGCTTTTACCGGGAATGGAAAAAACCTGACAGCCAGGCTTTTATCCTCCACAGGTGTGATTATCCTCAGAGAATGATTACCTTCAACATATTCTCTTGTGTCAAGAAAATAAGTTGCGCCCCTGTCACCACCGGGCCGTGCATAACATGCTGAAGGTATTCCTGGTTCTGATAGATCTTCGAACCCTGGATCCTTGATAAGGTTAGTATTTGAAACCTCTGAAACCTGCTTCTCAGTTTTAATGTTAATAAGATATACCTGTGACCCAAAAGCAGCAATCTGATCTGTAATTATTCCACCTTTAATTGTAACAAAGCGGTTTTCAAACAACACTCTTGCTTTTCCGTAATAAACTCCGGTTATCCTGAAGGATGTACTGACTGGTTCATTTATCTTGTTAACTGCAATAATGATCAGTTGACCATTATGAACTTTGGAGGAGACTATAACACTCTTTGAGTATGACTCTACTGGTAATGTCTCTTCATCAGAAAGCAGCCATGGAGTCAACTCCATGACCTCTGTTGCCATTCTCCCGCATTCACTCCATGTTGCTGCCGATTTAGGAAAATAATTAAGACCTTGCCGTACAAAGTATTGAATCCCGGTTGCACCATTAATAATAGATTGCCATGTCATCGACCTTATTTCCTGGATAGTAGGTTCACGACTCCACAATTCACCTCCACCGAATGCCTGGGGTACGATCCAGATAAGTTTCTTTCCTTTAAATTCGGTCCTTAACTGACCCGCTACCTCCCCTGGCATTGTTACAGGAAGATCAGGTATTGGGTATGGGTCCGCCATCACAATATCCAGAGCAGCAGAATATTTTTTTGCAGACAGAAATGGTGCCATAAATACCATTGAAACAGGATGCCATGGATCGTTTTCTTTAATTGTCATGTAAATCTCTTCCAACTCTTCAGGAGCTATGTTGGAACCGTTTGGCTCATCTGAGATATACCAGCCAAGCAAAGCCGGATGATCTCTGAAGGTTTTAATTTCAGAAATCAGTCGTTCCCTTTTCTCTTCATCGCTCAGACCTTCTATCTTTGACCCTACACCGCCACCACCTGATACTGATAGAAGGTTATAATTGACCTTCATTCCAAGCTCTGCGCATCGATCCATGTAAGCTTTTCTTTCATTAAGAGTCTCTGGCGTAATCTTCTGATATGGAGATATCATATTGAATCCTTTTACAACCTCTTCTTCTGGAAGTGTAGGATAAACAGGTGAATAACAATAGAAACCGAAGGGGAAAAATGGTAATTTGTTCACTATCAGTCCTCCCGTGAATCTGTCGGTTTTTACTTCGTTTGATTTATATGAGAGAATAATCAGATCTGTTTTCGCGATGTACATTACTCCCGGAATACCTGATATATTTATCCTGGCTTCCACCTTATAAACAGAGGGTATCAGGTTAAGTAAGACTGGTAACCTCAGGATATTCCTGCCTGGTATTCCGTTCCATGCAGCTACAGTTTCCTCTCCGATCTTAAGAGTAATTGATAAATGATTTTTCGATAAGGTTGGAGGTATAAGAAGAAGAAATTCACCATTCTTCTCATAAGAATAAAAACTCTGACGGGAATTAATTTTAAAAGAAGATGAATCAATAGATTGACTTTGTGTTTTCTGACAAATTGAGATTGCCGAGACAAAAAGAAACAGAAAAAAAAGCTTTTTAGGCATATAGGATTAAAATTTAAAACAAAGAAGAATATCAAAAAGAAACAGAGCTAAATGTACTGACTTTTACGATCAGGGGGAAAGATTTTTTTTCTTTAAATCTTTTTGTAAATTTGTACGAAAGAAAGTATAATTCTGATTCTTAGTCCTTTGAGTTTTTTATTATCCTCCGGAAGTTTTGTAATTGTCCTGAAACATTAGTGATTGGATAATAAAGCTGTATCTTTAAGACTCTTGAATTTTTTGTATTATTTTTTTTAATCGTTTATACATCAGTGATTTATTTTTTAAGTCTTAAAATTGTCGGAAATCATACCCCAGGCAGGTGCCTCATAATTTTATTCTTATGTTTTGCTGGAATTGTCAAATTAGATGCGCAGCAAAAATACACAAGATTTGGTCACCTCACTGTTGAAGATGGTTTGTCGAGTAACCGTACGCGGTGTATATACAGAGATAGTAAAGATTATCTTTGGATAGGCACCGAGGAAGGACTTGATAAGTACAATAGTTATGAGATTAAAAAATACCATTTTGACGAAAATCGACCCGGCACAATCAGCAATAATAACATATTGTGTATCTATGAAGACCGGGGAAAGAATCTATGGTTTGGTACTGTTAATGGTTTAAATTTATTTGATGCTGTTAAAGATAATTTTAAAGTATTTAAAAACAATCCTGGCGATAAAACCAGTATAAACAGCAATTACATTAGCGGTATTACCGAAGATAAAGATGGAAATCTTTGGATTGTTACCGGTGAAAATTGTCTGAATAAATGGATTTCCAAGACTCAGAATTTTATCAGATATCAATTTGAGAGTGAGAAGGTTTATTTAAACTCTCGCCCGTCGAAAATGATAGCAATTGATTCAAAAGGATACCTGTGGATAGTTTCACTAAGCCGTGGAATCCTCCGTTTTGATTCTGAATCCGGCATCTTTACTAAATTTGAGGACCCGTCTGTTGATTTCGGAAACGATTGTTTTAAGAGCCTGTATATTGACAATCAAGATAAAATATGGATTACAACAGATGGTAACGGATTCTTTTCTTATGATCCTGCATCTAATAAATTTGAGCAGTTCGGATCAAAAGGCGGCGGTAACGGTACCAATCAAAAGGTTATTCTCGATGTCATACCGGAAGACGAACAACATTTATTGCTTGCGGTTGATCAGGGAGGGATAAACCGTTTTAATAAAATATCTAAAACTTTTGAGTATTTCATGTATGATAATACAAATGATGAAGGACTTAATAACAACGGAATCTGGTGTTTTCACAAAGACAGGGAAGGGATTTTATGGATAGGAACCTCCGGAGGAGGAATAAATTATTATAATCCTAAAAAATATAAGTTTAATATATTTAAGTATAGGGGCAGTAATCCAAATTCGTTATCGTATAATAATGTCACTTGTTTTTATGAGGATCATCAGAGTATGATCTGGATAGGTACAGATGGAGGAGGGGTTAATCTATACAATCCTGAAACTGGCAGATTTAAGATATATAAGAACGAACCTTCCAACCCTTATAGCGTAAGCGGGAATTCTATACTTTGTATATCAGAAGATAAGGATCATGATATATGGATGGGTACGTGGGATGCNNATAGATAAAAATGATACATTATGGTTAGGCACTTTTAATGTAGGTACCGATTTATTTGACAAAAACAAGGGTGTGATCAGACGGTTCAGAACCAATAAAGATGACCCCAAAGCGATTGTTGGCAAAAGAGATTGGATATTTTTTGAAGATTATGAAAAAAATGTGTGGATTTCAACAACAGCCGGGCTAAACTTCTATGACAGCAAAACTAACTCATTTAAGAAATATATTTTTAATGATAATGTTATTTCAGCATTCTGTAAAGACAAGGATGGAAATTTATGGGTAGGCACGAGTACTAATGGAGTATATTTTTGTAAGCCTGACGGAACTATTTTATATACCTATGATATTTCCAGCGGTTTACCCAGCAATGAAATTCAGTCAATTATTGAAGATAATAGAGGTAATATTTGGATATCAAGCAATGGTGGCATCAGCCGGTTGGATCGTAAAACTAAGAAGTTCAGGAATTATTCCAAAGAGGATGGTTTACAAGGCAATCAATTTAAGCAGCAATCATTTCTGATAACGCGTAAAGGGGAAATATATTTTGGCGGATACAATGGATTTAACTCCTTTTATCCTGACAGCCTGAAAGATAATGACTTCATTCCTCCGGTTTATATTACCGATTTTCAATTATTTAACAGGGAAGTTCCGGTTGGCGTTAATGGATCTCAATTTCAAACACATATCAGTGAAGCGAAAGAAATTAAATTAAACTGGCAACAGTCAGTCTTTTCATTTACATTTTCAGCTATCAATTATACCTATCCCGAAAAAAATCAATATGCCTACATAATGGAAGGCTTTGAGAAAGAGTGGAATTATAC
>PLNF01000073.1 GCA_003141715.1 Bacteroidales bacterium
GCCGTTGGGCGTAACCCCTGACCCGTCCTTAAGACTCAGCTAATTGATTATATCTATTTAAATTTGACCTAATCTTAAATGGAAACAGTTATGAAAATAGTGATTCTTCTTTTTGACAATTACACTGCTCTTGATATAGTAGGGCCTTATGAAGTATTAAATAAACTCCCGAACTCAAAGATTTATTTAGCCGGTCTTGAGAAAAAGGAGTACAAGGACACTTATGGTTTAAAAATCTCTGCAGATAATTCAATTGATGAGATTTCAGAAGCTGACATTTTATTAATTCCAGGTGGATTTGGAATAGATAATTTGTTAAAAAACGAAGAAGTACTGGATTGGATTCGAAGAATAGATAGTACAACAAAATGGACCGTTTCGGTTTGTTCAGGGTCTCTGCTTTTAGCGCAAACTGGGTTATTGGATGGGAAAAATTGCACAACACATTGGAGAAGAAAAGAGCAATTACAGAGATTTAATGTCACAGTTAAGAACGAGAGATATATTCAAGATGGGAAATTTATTACATCAGCAGGAGTCTCAGCTGGAATAGATATGGCACTATACTTAGTGAGTAAAATTGCCGGTGACCAAACAGCAATGATGTTTCAACTTGCTATGGAATATGATCCAAAACCTCCTTTTGATTGTGGATCACCTGATAAAGTGCCAAAAGTAATGCTAGAAAAATTCAATAAATAGGCAGCTTCAATTATCTCATATAGTCTCTGGCCAGTTACTTTTTGAATAAGCATTAAAATAACTAGACAATTAACGGCCTGGTTGACAGAAAAAAAAGGCTTCGCCCAACTCGGTCGGTTTAATTAATTGCCTTTTGCAACCCGGACTACTTCTCGATCAGCCCCTAAAGTCTATGCGAGCAAATTCATTTCAACTTATCAAATTTTGTTGCCTCCGGACTGATCCTGCTGCCGAGACAAAGTCAATGGGGTTGCAAGCCGACGCTCAAGTTGTCATGGTTTTTGCATCGCCACCTGGACAATTTTATCGTGACATGACAAATACTGCCCATTTATCGGGACCACGCCATCTGGACATTTTTATCTTGACACCAAACACTCGTCCACTTATCGGGACTTTGCAAAAACACATGCCAACCCTGACGTGGACGGCAACTCATTAAACCGCCGGGCCGTTAGCTTTAACAAATTTCGTTGCAACGAGACAAATTCGTAGACTTTTATAGTATCTTTGCGTCTATAATTAGATGATTATGTTAACAAAAGAGAAAGTTAGAAAGACCATTGACAGGCTGCCCGAGAACTTCACTGTTGACCAGATAGTTGAGGAACTTGTGATTCTGAATCGCATTGAGGAGGGACTTAAGGATATTGAAGAAGGGAGAGTCTTTACAACAGATCAAGTTAAGACCGAACTTAAAACATGGTTAAAATAATCTGGACTCAAAGATCACTCACGGATTTAAAATCTATCGCTGAGTATATCTCTCAAGATTCAATAAAATATGCTTCTCTAACGGTTGAGAGAATTATAAATGTTACTTCATATCTTGAGATCAATCCCAGAATTGGTCGGATGGTTCCAGAAATGAGAAGACAAGACAAAATTAGGGAGATAATCTTCGGCAATTACAGAATCATTTATAAAATTACAAGTACCCAAACTGTTCATATCTTGACAGTTCATCATTCCTCTAAACGCCTGAGACAAACTTCTCTAAGACGATTTAAATAAAAAGCTAAAGCTAACTCGGACGGTTTAATTAATTGCCTGCGTCAGCCCGGACAACTTCTCAATCGGCTCCAAAAGTCTATGCGATTAAACATTAACCCACTTATAAAACTTGGCTGCACCCGGACTGATCCTGCTACCGAGACAGAGTCAATGGGGCTGCCGGCCGACNNGCCTTGTTTTTTGCTCGCCACCTGGACTATTTCATCATGACAGGACAACTGCTCATTCATCTATCGGGACTTGGTACCGTTTAGACTATTTTATCGTGACACCAAACGCTTGTCCATCTACCGGGACTGGCAAAAAACGCGGCACCTCGACACGGACGCCAACTCATTAAACCGCCGGGCCGTTGGGCGCAACCGATTGACCGACAAGATAGGTATCATGGTTATTGACATGTTTGACTAGACGAATACGTAATGAAGAATTTGGTTATATTTAGACAGATAAAGTAAGAATATCATATACTGCTACAAAATATAGAGAGGTAACCTTATGAAAGCAATGATCATAGAAAGATATGGGAAAATACCGTTAAAACTAGCTGACATGCCAGTGCCGGCTATTGGAGAAAATGATGTCCTAGCAGAAATAGCTGCGGCGAGTATTAACCCAGTTGACTATAAAATAAGAGATGGCAAATTGCGCATGCTGAAAAAATTTAAAATGCCACTTATTTTAGGTAATGACTTTTCGGGTGTAGTTAAAAAGGTAGGAAAAGGGGTAACTAAATTTAAAGCAGGGGATCAGATATATGGTCGAGCTATGAAGGATAGAATTGGTACATTCGCTGAATATATAGCCATAGATGAAAATGCTATATCCTTGAAACCTAAAAACCTTTCCTTTGAGGAAGCTGCTTCGATTCCATTAGTTGGACTTACTTCTTACCAAGCCTTACATGATATTTTAAAGTTAACCACTGGCCAAAAAGTACTAATTCAAGCAGGAGCCGGGGGTATTGGCAGCTTTGCCATTCAGCTTGCCAAAACAATGGGTGTTTACGTTGCAACCACAACAAGCAAAGCTGGATATGAACTCGTCAAGTCACTTGGTGCAGACCAAATTATTGATTATAAAAATGAACCTTTTGACAAGATTCTACTAGATTATGATGGGGTATTTGATACCATCGGTGGAAAAACATTGGAAAAAGCATTTAATATAGTTAAACCGGGAGGGCAAGTTGTTTCCATTTCAGGGTTGCCAAATGCTCGTTTTGGAAAGGAGTATGGTTCAGGATTTCTTAAAACTACTTTATTTCGAATTGTTACTCTCAAAATATCAAAATTGGAAAAACAGTATAAAGTCAAATACACTTATCTGTTTATGAAACCAAGCGGTGAACAGTTAAAAATTATTACTGAGTTAATCGAGCTTGGAAAAATCAGGCCGGTCATTGATCAAATTTTTCCTTTTGAGGAGGCACAAAGCGCTCTGGAATATTCTGAAACAGGGAGAGCAAAAGGGAAAGTTATTTTAAAAATTAAATGACAGAAGTTTAAAATTATTTAATGTCCATGGTTCGGGGAAAGTCTTTATTTGCTGAAAACCTTGACAAAAAAAGATAAGTTACACCCATCATGACAAAAAAAGCTTCGCCCAACTCGGACGGTTTAATTAATTGGCTTCGCCAGCCCGGACTACTTCTCAATCGGCCCCAAAAGTCTATGAGAGAAAAATCTAACCCACTTATTATAACTTTGGGCACCCGGACAGATCCTGCTGCCGAGACAAAGTCAATGGGGTTGCAAGCCGACGCTCAAGTTGTCATGGTTTTTGCATCGCCACCTGGACAATTTTATCGTGACATGACAAATACTGCCCACTTATCGGGACCACGCCATCTGGACATTTTTATCTTGACACCAAACGCTCGTCCACTTATCGGGACTTTGCAAAAACACATGCCAACCCTGACGTGGACGGCAACTCATTAAACCGCCGAGCCGTTAGCAGCCAATGGTACCCGACTGATCATTAAGCTGATGAACTGAGTCCATGAGATTTGAAAATAGTTTTTTGTACCGCTGATTGTTCAGATATTTAATAAACCAAGGTACTGAAAGAAGCATTAGAATTAATATTCCTAATAAAGGTACCGCGACAATTTCATTGCCCAGTGATAAATTCTTAACACCCCCAATATCTGTTAAATAGTTATATATTATCAAAATAGCAGACAAATAGAAAAAGACCATATAGATTATGAAATCAGTTGTCTTTATTCTTTTCAATTTCTTACAAAAAACCAACGAAGAATCTTTAAGAGACAAATTATCCACTGTTTTGGTCAGGACTAATAACCTTACAAATTCTGAGGTAGCAGTTACTAAAAGGAATATACCAACTAACGCAAGTGGGACCAAAGAATTGACAGATAAACTCAGTCTAAGATATACAAAAGCATATATCATCAACGCGACATAAATAAGAAAGATCAGTGCATAAAGAAGGACTTTTATTTTTACGTCCAATAAACTTCTTGAGATTACTTTACTATGTTTCAATGCCATAGTTTTTTCAAGACTTTCTTTAGAGAAATTACTTTCACTTTTCGTGTAGTGATAATCTCGCCACATCGATTTAAGATCATTTTTGTCCATGGTTAAATATCTTAATTAGTTGAGTTTTTATCCTATTGATCTTGACTCCCGCATAATTCTCTGAAATGCCTATTATTTCTGCAATCTCCTTGTAATTAAAATCTTCCAAATACAGGATGATTATCGCTTTTTCAATATCAGATAACAGATTAATAGCTAGATAAAGCTTATCCTTATTATCAGATTCACTGCTGTTTTTGTATTCGGCTATATTGTATTCAGTTATTGAAAGCTCAGTGTGTTTAGGTAGGAGGCTTTGTTTACGAATTATGTCAATTGCAGTATTCAAAGCAACTCTATAAAGCCATGTGGAGAAAGCTGATTGATTTTTAAAACTTGGATACGATTTCCAAAGCCTGATCAGAATTTCTTGATAATAGTCCTCTTTGTATGGATCTCTAAGAAAATATATATTACAAATCTTGTGTAATATCCCTTGATGACTCTTAATTAATTCTATAAACTCTTTTCCCACCTTTGAAATGATTGAATTTTTCAAGTTAGTCGTATATATCGACAAGATTATTACAAAATGACAAAAAAAATCAGCTGCTAACTCGGACGGTGCTTTAATTAATTGCCTGCGTCAGCCCGGACAACTTCTCAATCGGCCCCAAAAGTCTATGAGAGTAAACACTAACCCACTTATTAAATCTTGTGGCACCCTGACAGTTCCTGCTGCCGAGACAGAGTCAATAGGGCTGCCGGCCGACGCTCTGGTGCCTTGTTTTTTGCTAGCCATCTGGACTATTTCATCATGACCCAAAGCTCACATCCCATACCCGGACTTGGTACCATCAAGACAGTTTCATCGTGACTCAAGACTTATCGTCCACCTACCGGGACTGGCAAAAAACGCGGCACCTCGACACGGACGCCAACTCATTAAACCGCCGGGCCGTTAGCTGCCACCTGAGACTTTTCTGGCATAGAAATTGTTTATGAAAAGATTAGCACTAACTATCAACCTGATCGGCTATGAAAAAAAGTAATTTATTTGTAGTAGGGTTAAGTTTATTATTAACCCAGCTTTCTCCAGGGAGAAGTATAAATTCTCAATATCCTTCTGCTTATGACTCTCTCAGGGTAATTGAGAAAGTGTATCTTCATGTAGATCGTGATAGTTACTATGCTGGTGACAATATCTGGTTTAAAGCATACTTGATTGATGCTTTGGACCGCTTACTTACAAATCATAGTAGCAACCTGCATGTCGAACTTATTTCTCCTTTTTCAAAAATCATCTCAAATAGGATCATTCGTCTTGAGGGAGGTTTAGGTAATGGCGATTTCAAGCTGCCCGATGATATCAAGTCAGGGAGATACAAAATTCGGGCTTACACAAACTATATGAGGAATTTCGGTGATCAGTTATTTTTCAGTAAGGAAATTGTTATTGTTAATTCCGCTGATTCAGGCGAATTCTCAGACAGAGTAAAATATATTGAAAATAAAATTCAGATTAGCTT
Organism: Bacteroidales bacterium; assembly: GCA_003141715.1. Lineage (GTDB taxonomy): Bacteria > Bacteroidota > Bacteroidia > Bacteroidales > VadinHA17 > LD21. The sequence goes on from PLNF01000073.1 coordinate 5,795, forward strand.
CTTCCCGGAAGGAGGTTCCCTGGTTGACAATGTCTCTTCAATGGTTGCATTTAAGGCTGTAAATTATCTCGGTAAAAGTTGTAATGTATCAGGTAAGATCTTTTCGTCAAATGATGATCTGATTACCACATTCAGATCCACTCACCTTGGAATGGGCACATTCTTCCTGAGACCATTACCGGGTTTGAAATACTATTCTATAGTTAGGGGAGCTGATAGTATTGATATCAAGACTGAATTACCGGCGAGTTTTTCAACCGGTGTAACATTTAGCGCTTCGATAAATCAGAATAATGAGTTATTAATTACCACCAAGACAAATCCTGAAACTTCGGCGCTTGTCTCAGACCATGACTTATTACTTAGTTTCTCAATACGAAAGGAAATTTTTAAGACAATACCCATTAAGATTAAATTTCCTGTTACCAGTTTTGTTGTTCCGACTGATAATCTTCCGGATGGAATTTTGATGCTGACACTTTCTACTCTGAAAGATCTTCCTCTCTCTGAAAGACTTATTTATATTGAAAGAGAGGCTCCATTAAAAATTCAAATTGAAACTGATAAACGCTTATACGCTAAGAGAGAACCGGTTACTCTCAAAATTTCTTTGTCAGAAGATTCAATTATTGAAAGAAAGAGCAATGTATCGCTATCTGTTGTTGATGAAACCTTCACAAATAATGCATCTAAATTCCCAAGGACTATATCCTCATGGTTTCTGCTTGAATCGGATGTTCGTGGATTTGTTGAAGATCCATCATATTATTTCGATCCATCAAATCCTGACAGATTCAGAGATCTGGATCTTCTGCTTCGTACACAAGGCTGGCGCGACTTCGCATGGAAATACGATACGACTTATTTTCCCCCGGAGAATGGGTTTACAGTATCCGGGAGATTAAAAGATAATAAGAACAAACCCATTATGGACTCGAGGGTCAGTATCGGAATATTCGGAAGCAAAAGTGCACTTATGAGAACGATTCCGGTTGATTCCATGGGGAGATTCAAATTGACTGGCATTGAGCTGACAGACGACGCAACATTAATTGCAACCGGAATTGGTAAAAAAGATCATCTGGAGGGATTGGTAACTTTGGATTCAATTACTTACAATGCGGCTGAAATCTCTGATAAACTGCCAGCGGTTTCAATCCTGGCTGAAAACAATCAGAGTAACCTAAAATCCTACTATAAGATTAATGAAGCCATTAAAAAGAAATACAAACTATCTGACACGATCAGTCTTGGGGAGGTAAATATTATTACCGAACGACACAAGGATCCTCAAACTGTCAGGGTAGAGAGTAGTCGAAAAATGTATGATAAACCTGACGCTGAACTGATGGTTAATGANNGATTATAAAATCTATATTCGTGGAGTAACTTCCCAGAATGGTGGTACATTACCTCTTGTTCTAATAGATGGTAATCAAGCCACCTTTGAGGATTTGCTTTTAATGCCAGTATCAATCATTGACAGGATAGATGTATTAAAATTAGTTAGCTCAACAGTCATTTTTGGTCTGCAAGCGGACAAAAAAAATGGAGAGGCGGCAAATGGAGTTATCAACCTGATTACAAAGGCAGGGGGAGTACAAGGAGTTTATAAACCCGTGGATTACTCAGCAAAAATCAATATTTCAGGGTACAGTGCTTCACGGGTTTTCTATTCTCCACAACATTTGCCTGGTTCAAATTCTGACCTTAATCCTGATCTGAGGTCAACTCTGTACTGGAAACCTGATATAAACCTGGAGGGTACAAACGAAGTAATTCTGAATTATTATAATGGAGATAATTCATCATTAATCAGAATTATTGCAGAGGGTATTACAACAACCGGCATTCCTGTAACCGGAAAGGCTGAATACGAAGTCAGATAAATCAAACAGTTTTAATCTGATATAATGAAACGAATAGTTTTTTTCCTGCTATTAGTTAATTTCTTTCAGGTTGGTCACACTCAAATAGTTAAAGGGACCATTCTCGACAAGTCTAACAATTTAAAAATAAATTTTGCATCAATCTACATTAATGGAACATCTGTCGGAACTAATTCAGATCAAAATGGATATTTTGAATTAGATATTACAAAGTATAGTTCACTTCCGTTAACAATTAGTGCATTAGGATACTATTCAGTTACACTTACAGATTTTTCAAGGGAAAAACCAATAGAAGTTTATCTGACTCCAAAGACGTTTGAATTGAATGAAGTTGTTGTTGCAGCTAAATCAACTGCAAAAGAAAGAAAAGCAAATTTAAGACTATTCCGGGACCAATTTCTTGGATCAAGTTATAATGGACAAAATTGTGTTATAATGAACGAAGGTGATATAACATTTAAAAATGGTACTTCGCATGATACTTTAAAAGCTTTTGCCTCAAAACCTATTTTAATTGTCAATAATGCATTAATATACAAGATCACTTATTATCTGGATAAGTTTGAATATTATAGAAAAAGCAAATCCTTTCTTTATCAGGGTAGTGCTATTTTCAATGAAGATCTGACTTCTGAGATAACCAATAAAAAGTTCTTTGAAAAGAGAAGGAAGAATGCATATCTTGGATCGAGAAGCCACTTTTTCGCTTCACTCTGGGCAAATAAATTAAAATCAAATGGTTTTACTATCAGGAATTCAGATGATCAAATTCTCAATTACGAAGATATTGTGATTGAAAGATCTGGTTTTAAAAAATATCTCTCATACAAAGGCAATCTTAGTATCTATTACTTATCAAACTCCCCAAATAGTTTGATNNTCAGGTGTAAAAGTTATAGGGCAAATGGCACAACAACGAATTGGCGATCTACTCCCTTATGACTATAGGCTAAAATAGTACAAATCCTACAGAACTTGATCCCTAAAAAAAGGCAGCAGCTAACTCGGACGTTTAATTAATTGCCTTTTGCAACCCGGACAATTTTATCTTCGCGTCCAAAAGTCTATGAGAGAATATTTTAACCTACTTATTAAATCTTGTGGCACCCGGACTGTTCCTGCTGCCGAGACAATGTCAATAGGGTTGCAAGCCGACGCTCAGTTGTCATGGTTTTTGCACGTCACCTTGACAACTTTATCGTGACNNATCCTGCCCACTTATCGGGACTAAGCCATCTAGACAGATTCATCATGACATCAAACGCTCGTCCACCTATCTGGACTTTGCAAAAACACATACCAACCCTGACGCGGACGGCAACTCAATTAAACCGCCGGGCCGTTAGCACAAATATTTCAGTATGTGACGATTACCCCTCGCGCCGTTTTTAAAATGTTTTGCCTTTACAATTAAAATGCTGCAATTATAACTGAACCTGCGCCTCGCTCAATTGACAATTTGCCCTCCCGCCCACGGAAGAAAGATACTGTTATAAAATTAACAATACTGCTTTTTACCGGGATCTGCCATCGCGTGACTAAAAATTCTTGTGCTAACAACAATCAGGAAAAACCTGAGATGTCCAATTTTAAAAATATAGTATCTTTGAACCATGAAAAGTTACAACAAGATAATCAAAATCAACTCCGATAAGAGATTTGGAAGACCTTGTATCAGAAATACCAGAATTACTGTATTTGATATTCTCGGATGGTTAGGTTCTGGAATGAGTTTTGAAGAAGTACTTAATGACTACCCTGAGCTTTCCAGAGAGGATATAAGAGCTAGTTTAATGTTCGCAGCAGATAGGGAACGTAAACTTCAGACGATCTGATGAAATTGCTTCTTGATCAAAATATTTCATTTAGGATCACTAGTAAAATTCAAGACTTATTTCCTGGTTCAAAACAAGTTAGGGAATTAGGCCTTGAGAATTCCAAAGATTCTTTAATATGGAATTATGCTAAGGAAAACAATTATTGTATCGTTACATTTGATGGCGATTTTTACGATCTTGGACTTATCAAAGGATCCTCGCCGAAAGTAATTTGGCTAAGACTTGGGAACACGAGTACACAAAATATCGAGACAGTCTTGAGAAAAAATTACGACCTGATTAAAACTTTCTTGTCAGATCCAAACTATAAAGAGATAGGCTGTCTTGAGATAAACAACTAATTTAACCTCAACATCCACGCTTCTGCATCAGTACAGATTTCAAAACATCTTGACAGTTTTCTGCCCGAGAGGTAGTTTTAAAATTAATACTTGTGCTAACAACGGACGGTTTAATTAATTGCCTGCGGCAGCCCGGACAATTTCTCAATCAGCCCCAAAATCTATGCGAGTAAATTCATATCAACTTATCAAATTTGTTGCACCTGGACAGATCCTGCTGCCGAGACAAAGTCTATGGGGCTGCCGGCCGACGCACTGGTGCCTTGTTTTTTGCACGCCACCAAGACAATTTTATCGTGACACCAAACGCTCGTCCACCTATCGGGACTTTGCAAAAACGCATGCCAACCCTGACACGGACGGCAACTAATTAAACCGCCGGGCCGTTGGCTGTAATAATTACCAAGATTCTTCCGTCTAACCGCTTGCCCAAGAACGTGTTTGCGGGTATAGCTTGACAATTTATTTTACTCATGACAACTTCGATTTTCATAACAGACTCATTATATTTAGACTGCCGCAAACTCGCCAACCCTGCGCAAGCTACTTTATTCTAACATGACAGTTTTTGTCCATCTACCGGGACTTGTTTTTTACCGAAAGACCACTGACAAACTAGAGGATATATACTCATTTACTTAACATTACTACAGCCAACGGTAAATCCAAAAATTTGTCATGGTATTTACAATAATCATGGACAAAACCTTTGAGACATAATCTAAACGTATATAAATACTCAACCTCATGAAACTAAAATTTTTCTTTGGTCTTATTTTAATAGCTTTATTAAGTAGTTTTCATTCTGGGAAACAAGTTAATGACTATTTTGGGCAAATACCACCGGATAAAACCCCCAAAATATTTGCACCACAAATTATTTGCCTTGATAACAGATTTGAATCAAGAGGTGCATTCTCTCCAAATGGGAAAGCATTTTATTTTACAGTTGTTAATAGCAATTTTACATCACAAAAGATATTCTTCACTGAATATAAAAGAGGTAAGTGGTCAACGCCAGATACTGCTTCATTTTCTAAAAAGTTTAATAACCACGAACCATTTTTTTCATATGATGGTAAAAAACTTTACTTTTCCTCAGAAGGGGAAAAGATACATTGCAAAATCGAAAAAATTTGTTCGTAACAGAGAGACATCACGGAACTTGGTCAGAACCAACTAAATTGAAAAGGCCTATTAATTCTGACTATGCGGAATTATTTTTTGATCAGTCGAAAAACGGAACTATCTATTTCACATCTAACAGACCTGAGGGCATTGGCAAATGGGACATCTATTTTGTAATATCCAATAACGGTAAATATGACAAATTAGAAAACATAGGCAGCCCTATTAATAAGCTTTATGCATGGGATCCATGCATTGCACCCGATGAGAGTTACTTAATATTTGGAGCCGGAAGGGCAGATGGATATGGCCAAAGTGATTTATATATCAGTTTTAAAAAAAATGGCGAGTGGACAGAACCTAAAAACCTTGGGAATAAAATAAATACAAAAGCTAATGAATTTGGTCCATTTTTATCTCCAGACAATAAATACTTATTTTTTTGCAGACATGATGATACAAAAGGAGATATATATTGGGTGGATTTAAACATAATAAACGACTATAGAGATAAATAGTAAAATACTACAGCCAACACGGACGGTTTAATTAATTGCCTNNCTGGTGCCTTGTTTTTTGCTCACCATCTGGACTATTTCATCATGACACAAAACCTCACTTCCGTTTATCGGGACTTGGTACCGTCAAGACAGTTTCATCGTGACCCAAGACTTATCGTCCACATACCGGGACTGGCAAAAAACGCGGCACCTCGACACGGACGGCAACTCATTAAACCGCCGGGCTGTTAGGTGGCATAGCTCGGGCGACCCAACAGGCTCTTACATAGAGAATTTTTGCCTTGACAAGTATATACTTCAATTTTTATAAACCTTCGACTCATCACTTATCAAAATTATTGTGACACATAAATTTCGTACACTTACCGGGACTAAGTCATCTACCAACTTTTGCTTGATATGACCGGCTTGCCCTTCGCACCTTGCAGATGAAAATTCACGGTTTTGTTTTTGAAATTTACAAAACCGGCTCATGAGCATCATCTGCAAGTCTCCCAACCCTCGCAAGCCTACTTCTCTCCCGCTTATCTGGACTTTAAAAGCTCCGCCACCTAACAGCTTTAAAAAAAAATTGTACCTTAACTAATGAAACTTATCAAACCAAGACAATTAATTTAAATACCAAACCGACTGCAAAACAAGAAAAAAATGTTATTCCAACCTGATAGACCTTTTTAGACAATTCATAATAAACAACATGATAGAACTAGAGTATAAACACTTCAGGAATAAAGAAGAATTTCGAAATTGGCTTCAAAAATATCATGACGTAAGTCCTGGTATTTGGATGGTATTTTATAAGAAGCATTTAAGTATTGATTGCATTAAATATTCTGAAGCACTTGAAGAAGCGTTGTGTTTTGGGTGGATTGATAGTTTAATTAAAAAAATAGACAATGATAAATATGCAAGAAAAATTACTCCAAGAACAAATACCAAAAAATGGTCAGAGTTAAATAAGAAGATAGTTAAGGAGTTAATTGAAAAAGGACAAATGACTCAAGCAGGACTTAAAAAAATAGACAGCTATCTAAAGACAGGAAAGGTTGATTGGATTGTTAAAAAATCTAAAGATAAGGTCATAAAAGAAATTGAAATACCCAATTTTATAATTGAGGAATTAGCTAAGAATGAGCCAGCACTTATAAATTTCAATAACCTTGCTCCAACATATAAAAGACATTACATTCTTTGGATAACAAATGCAAAGAAAGAAGAAACAGTACAAAACAGACTGATAGAATCAATTGACTTATTAAAAGAAAACAAAAAATTGGGATTGAAATAATTTTACACATATTCTCAACTTAAACAAACATCAATAACACCTTTTTACTATCTCTGCCGCATTCCTATAAATGAGCAAGTTTCGTAATAGGAGAAATAATTTGCTACGACCACCTAACACGAATGGTGCTATGGGTAATTGCCTTCGGCAGCCCGGACAGCTTCTCAGTCGACGAGTAGAATTATGCGAGTAACTTCATCATTTCCTATCAAATTTTGCGTACCGTGACTAGTTCTGCTACCGAGACAAAGTCAATAGGGCTGCCGGCCGACGCACTGGTGCCTTGTTTTTTTGCTCGCCATCTTGACAACTTTATCGTGACGTGACAAATCCTGCCCAATTATCGGGACCACGCCATCTGGACAAATTCGTCATGACACCAAACCTTCATCCATCTATCGGGACTTTGCAAAAACCCATGCCAACCCAGACTCGGACGGCAACTAATCAAACCGCCGGGCCGTTATGGTTAATGAAATCATTCTCTGCACGTTATACAGACTCAAAACACTAACCATAACTGAAAAAGCAAAGTCATTCAAAGAGACAACTCCTGCAAACATACCGGGACTTGGAACCTTAACAAATTTCTTACAACACGACAACATCTACTCATCTTTCGGGATTCTCAACCTAGACAGCTTTGCTTTGACGAGACAACCTCTGGCTGTTTACCAGGACATACAAAAAAATAGCTCAGATACTTACATCTGCCTCTGCAAACCATAACAGGGAAAGTTGAGTGATTAAAATTCGACACATAAATAAAATTGACTTTGATTTATAAGAATTGTATTTTTGATTACTGATTAGATATCTCAATTAGAATTTATTAGCAATAATTTAATTCTACCACCATGAAAAAACTACTTCCCCTAATTCTACTCAGCTCTTTCATCCTTCAATTTTGTACAGACAATAGAAAAAACATTAAGGATGTGAACGAAATAACTCTTAGCCAGTATTTTGACACAACTGGTAGAGACGACATTTCATGGGGTGGAATTAAAATGATAAAAATTAATACCCCAAAGGGAGATTTTAATGTCTGGACAAAAAGAACTGGAAATAATCCACGGATAAAAATTTTGCTTCTACACGGGGGACCTGGAGCCACTCATGAGTACTTCCAATGTTTTGACAGTTATTTCCCAAGGGAAGGATTTGAATTTTACTATTATGACCAACTAGTGTTAAGTTAAGTATATTGTGACGTAATTAAAATATTTGTATCTTTGTAAAAATTTTACAAATGATACGATATACAATTAAACTAACCAAAAGCGAGGTAGAGGAACTTATGAGTATTATAAATGAAGGTTCTCATACATCTCAAACATTTCGAAGTGCTTACATTCTCTTAAATTGTGATGAAGGCAGGTACTCAGAAAAAGTAACCAATGAGCAAATAAGCAAAGTGCTTAAAGTAGGAATGCGAACGGTAGACAGGGTTAAGAAGAAATTCATCGAAGAAGGTTTTGAAGCAAGTTTGGAAAGACGACTCACTTCCCGGATTTATGAAAGAAAGACTGATGGAGATGTGGAAGCAAAATTGGTAACTCTATGTTGTAGTGAGCCACCGAAAGGATTTGCCAAATGGTCGTTGAGATTATTGGCTGACAAGATGGTTGAATTAAACTATGTTGAAAGCATTTCTCATGTAACAGTAAGAAGCATGTTAAAAAAAACGAACTTAAGCCTTGGAAAGTAAAAGGATGGGTTATCCCTCCGGAACAAAGTAGTGAGTTTGTAGCTAATATGGAACGTGTATTGGATGTTTATAAAAGACCCTACGACAAAGACTATCCGGTAGTTTGCATGGATGAATCTCCCAAGCAATTAATAGAAGAAGCACGACATTCAATTTCTATGAAGCCAGGCCAGGAAGCAAGAGAAGATTATGAATATGTGAGGAATGGGGTAATAAATATATTCATGGCAAACGAACCGTTAAAAGGAAAGCGTTTTGTGGAAGTTACAGAATTTAAAACCAAGAAAGATTGGGCAATGTTTATAAAGGGAATTGCAGATGAACAGTATCCAAAAGCAAAACAGATAACATTAGTGATGGATAACTATAATACGCATAACGCATCGGCTTTCTATGAAACATTCAGACCAAAAGAAGCAAAAAGGCTATGGGATAGATTTGAATTTGTATATACTCCAAAACATGGTAGCTGGCTAAATATGGCTGAGATAGAGTTACACGTATTAAATGGACAATGTTTGAACCGGCATATATCCACTATGGAAATAATAAAAGAAGAAGTTGATGCTTGGCAAACTCATAGGAATAATAAAAACAGTAAAATAAATTGGCAGTTCACAAATAAGGAAGCAAGAGTCAAGTTGAAAAAATTATATCCGACAATTTATAATTAACATAACACTAGGATCATATTACAGTGATCAGCCTAATGATACTTCACTTTGGAAAATCGATCGATTTGTTGACGAAGTTGAACAGGTTAGAAAAGCTTTAAAACTTGATTCTTCAAACTTTTATCTATTTGGTAAATCATGGGGCGGAATTCTGGCAATAGAATATGCACTTAAATATCAAAAAAATCTCAAGGGTTTGATCATTTCCAATATGAACTCAAGTGTGAAAGTTTGTAATGATTATGTAAACAGTGTACTTGCTCCTCAAATGAATCCTAAAGCCTTAGCAGAAATCAGAGAAATCGAAAAAAATAAGGATTTCGCTAATCCAAAATATATGGGATTACTTCTCACTGAATTTTATACAAAATTTGTATATCGCTATCCTGTCAATGAATGGCCCGGATATATTTACAAATACATGGGACATTCGAATAATAAAATCTATAATTTAATGCAAGGGCCAAGTGAATTTGGAGGTTCCTGCTAAGCTGGAACAGGGATAATGATATTAAGCAGATTTATGTTCCTACCCTGACAATTGGGGCTACATATGATGAAATGAATCCTGAGAACATGAGATGGATGGCAGATCAAGTTAAAAATGGTAGATTTCTTCTATGCCCTAATGGTAGCCATTATGCCATGTACGACGATCAAAAAGTCTATTTTGAAGGTCTCATAGAATTTATTAAAGACGTAGACCAAGGACTTTTCAATAAGAGGTGACTAATTTCAAAAAAAAATATGAACTAACCATAACTCGGACGGTTTAATTA